>JBCCLG010000666.1:0-3653 GCA_039027015.1 Acidobacteriota bacterium
CAACCCCCACCGCGAGCACCTCGCGCGTTTTCTCCGCTCCCTGCACGTAGCCAACGGCCGCGAGTCCGCCTGCGTGCCCGCAAGCCCCAGCCAGCTCAGCGAGGCGCTCGCGGAGCTGGGTCTCGGAGAAAGCCCGCTCGAGGAGGCTCTCGGAGAAACCGTTCGTTAGAGCGTCATCGAGGGCTTCAGAAGCCCCTATTAATGGGGAGCGTACTCAAAAAGACCGTAATGAGCCGGGTCGATTTTCAGAAGGGTTTTTTTGCTGAGGGCCTGAAGCTCTCTAAAGAGCGCATTCGCCGTGTCGAGATCCGGGTCGCTCCTTAAAAGCACGATGAGGACCACCCGGCGCTGGGCGCTGGTCTCCTTGGAGGGGCCCGAGCACTCGCCAAGATGCTTGCCGAGGACGAGGGTGTGAGTGTCGACGGGAGTCGGAGAGGCCTCGGCCACCCAAGACGCCAGGTGCTCGGCCCGATCGCGGGCTCGCTCCGCCTCAACGTTGTCCACTCCTTCACACGAGGCAGCGCCGAGGGCGATCACCTTCTCCGCTTGAGCGAGGTAATACTGCATGCCGGGCTGCTTCAGAATTTCATTCCGATAGTCGAGAATCGCTCGGCCGTCTGAATACTCGACGCTCGAGGTGCTCTCGAACTTCCATCGGTAGGTCTGACTCAAGACCAGGAGGAGACCTTCGGCCGTCCGGCCGTGCTTGTCGGTCAGAGTCAACTCCTCGCTCTCCACCTTGTCGAGCGCCGGCATTTCTGAGATCTCGGCAACAGGAGGAGGCTGAGGATCACGAGAGATCTCGGTGGGAGGTTCCTCGTCGATGACTTCGTCTTGGACCGGGTCTACCAGCTCAATGGGATCCGCGCTCTCCTTTGAGGTCTCTTCGAAGGGAAAAATTCTATCTATCAAGAAGGAATCTGCGGCCCAACTGACGATCCCTCCCAATAGAGCCGAGATGAGCCACTTGGCAAAGTGTAAATACATGGAAGGCCTCCCATTGCATCATTAACTATCGAAATTAGAATCTGGACATCAATCCGAGGGCGGCCAAGAGAGAGCCGGCCGACCTGCGTCGAAACCAGCGGACCTCTCAGCTATCCTGTTGGATGGTCTTGACCCAGAGACTAGCGAATCAGCCTCACAAGAACAAGGCGGTCTGCCGCGAAGGAGGCGCCAAAAGGCCTGATGGGAGAGGGGAATCAATTATAATCAACCATGAACGGTACACCCGCGCGACGGGTGACGTCCGAACCTGCCTCGGCGGGATGTAGCGATCGGGGCATGAACTTCAAATGGGAGGAAAACGATGGGAAACATTCAAAAGCCAGGCGAGAAGCCGGCTCGGCCGGGAGAATACGAGGAGCGTGGACCCCGTGGTGGCAAGGTATCCAATCCTAGGGAAGTCACCATTGAACAAGGCGATTCACCGCTGCCGCCCACGCGGGAACCTGGCCGGACCTGGAAGCGCAAGGGGCCACCAAGGCCCTAGATGCATGCATCCAGCTCCGCCGTGGCCGCGGGGAGAGATGGTGGTGAGCCCTCAAATAAGCAGATGGGCACTATCCTCGGCGCGGCCCGTGAATTCATTTCTTGGGAAATTCAGGGCAGGACGCTGCGGCGCCTGCTCGCCAGCTCCGGCGTGATGCAAACAAAGTCATAACCCGGAAGGTCAATGAGCCTCTCGAGTAGCGGACCGAGCCGAAGGCCTGTGGCCTCCCATTGGTCCTCGCTGTAGGCATCGAACTCGCCGTCTCGGATGGCAACGTGTTTCCGCGGGTCGATGCCGCAAAGAGAGAGGAGCGGATAGTGCCGCATGCCGTCCCAGTGCGGCGAGTCCAAAAGACCACCGAACGGGTCCTGGCAGACGCCCGCCGCCTTGAGCGCCTCGAAGTCCACTTGCGTTCGCTCGCCATCAGCGTCCACGCAGTTCCAGAGCTCGGCCGAGTCCGAAACCCACCCTAAAGCGTAGGGCCCGAGCTGTCCGTCCTCGAGAGCCTGCAGCGTGGGCGTCTGAGAGTTGACCACCAGGTTCGGCACCAATCGCCCAACGACGAAAAGGCCATGAGGCGAAGCACCTTCCCCTCGGCCGTGAGCCATGAGGGCATAGGCTCGGCAAGGCTCATCCCAACCAGGGATCTTCACCGGTGGGGGAGGCTCAGATACGCCGCAGACAGCGGGATCCGGGCAGTCGGTGAGCTTCGAGGCATACACCTCCGGGAGCTCGCACGACGGAGAGAGGCCGCTTGCCGGCGAAGCGGCTGCCAGCTGGGCGAGGGCGATGGTCAAACTCCTCATTGAAACATGGTCCTTTCTCGCCAGGCGGAGCTTTGCCGATCAGCAACGGCCATCATTTTCATCGGCGACGTCCCGGAATCCGTGGAAAGTTGACGGTGATCCTCCAACCCATACAGCATGGGTTGGCAACCAAACCAAGGAGGATCACCGTCGTGGGAAAGAGTCGCAGAACTTCATCGAAAAAGGAAGATCGAGCCCTTCATGCAGTGCCCAGCACGCAGCAGCGCGTGCTGCCCATGCTCGAGGTTCTGGTCAACGCCGAAGGCGCGCTGCATGAGCTGGTCGTCGAGACGGGAATGCAGGTCCTCGAGGCCCTCCTCGAGCAGGACCGCGTAGCCCTGTGCGGCCCCAAGAGCCAGCCGAGCAAAGACCGTCAGGCCTATCGTCATGGCTTCGACCAGGGCCAGCTGGTGCTCGGCGGGCGCAAGGTGCAAGTGCGAAAGCCTCGCTGTCGCAGCGTCGAGGGCGAGGAGTTGACGCTCCCGACATGGCGCGAGATGGCGTCTGAGGACCCACTTCGGCGCCGGATGGTGGAGCAAATGCTGATCGGCGTGAGCACCCGCAAATACGAGCGGAGCCTCGCAGAGCTGCCGGATTCGATGAAGTCGGTAGCGAGCAAGAAGTCGAGCGTCTCGCGTCGTTTCGTGAGCAAGCCGCAGCGCCAGGTCGAGCAGTTCCTGGGTCGGTCGCTGAAGGGCGATCGGTACCCGGTGCTGATGATCGACGGGACCGAGCTGGGTGGCCAGACGCTGATCGTGGTCTTAGGCGTCGATGCCGACGGCCAGAAGCGCGTTTTGGGTGCTCGGCAAGGAACGACTGAGAGCTCCGAGGTGATCAAGAGCCTGATGCGCGAGCTGATCGATCGCGGTCTGGACACCGAGGAGCAGCGCCTGGTTGTTTTGGACGGCAGCCGGGGTCTTCACAAGGCCGTGGGCCAGGTATTTGGCGCGAAGGCCCAGGTCCAGCGGTGCCAGATCCACAAGATGAGGAACGTGAAGGAGCATCTGCCCGAGAGCCACTGGCCCTGGGTGCGAGAGCAGCTTCGGCAGGCCTGGCTTCACTCGGACAGCGCGGAGAAGGCTGAGCGCCTCCCTACTTGCTTGGCCAAGAGCCTGGAGGAGGAGTATCCGAGCGCCTCTCGCTCGATCCAGGAGGGCCTGAGCGAGACGCTGACTCTGCTACGTCTGGGACTTTCGGGGGACGAGCCGCTCTACAAAAGCCTGCGATCAACGAAACCGGTTGAAGGTCTTCAGGAGCGAATCAAGAGCACGTCGCCTCGCGTGAAGCGCTGGCGCAGCGGCTCGATGGCTCTTCGCTGGGCAGTGAGCGGGATGATGGAGGCTGAGGAGAAATTC
>JBCCLG010000667.1:0-3652 GCA_039027015.1 Acidobacteriota bacterium
GCCGCCGCGGCTTCAGGGTCGGCGAGCTGGCGGTGCAGCACGAGAAGCGTCGTCACGGCATCAGCAAATACGGCTGGGACCGCTTCTACAAAGGCCTTCTCGACCTGATCACGGTACTTTTCATCACCAAATATACCCGGCGCCCGCTGCACCTCTTCGGCATGATCGGGCTCGGTTTTTTCGGTCTCGGCTTTGTGATCAACGCCTATCTGGCCGCGCTTTGGCTCTTTTTCAACGAGCCCCTTTCGAGCCGGCCCCTGCTGCTGCTAGGCGTTCTGCTGATGGTGCTGGGTTTCCAGACCCTCACCACCGGGCTGCTCGGCGAAATGATCACCTTCAAGAATTTTCGCCGCAGAGACAGCTATTCGATCCGCGAGCTGATCGGCTGATCCGCTCACCGCCCTCTCCCTCGAAGGTGCTTTGATCATGGCGACGTCCCGTCGTTTCCTCTTCCTGACCCAAACCTATCCGCGCTTCGAGGGCGATACCGCGGGACCCTTCATCCGCGACCTGGCGCGCGCGCTGGTGGCCGGCGGCGACGAGGTCACCGTGCTCCTGCCCCACGCCGAAGACGTGGCGGCCAGCTGGGACGACGGCGGCGTCGAGGTGCGCAGCTTCCGCTATGCCCCCGAGGCGATGGAGCTGGTGGGCTACAGCCGCAGCCTCGAGGCGGACGAGACCATGAAGCGGGGCGCCATGCTGGCGGCCCCGCTCTACTGGGTCGGCGCTCGCCGGGCGGTGGCCAAAGAGCTGCGGCGCAAGAAGTACGACCTCGTGCAGGCGCATTGGCTGGTGCCCAACGCCCTGGCCGCCGCGGCCTTCGCCCAGCGCATTCCGGTGGCCGTGGGCCTTCACGGCAGCGACGTTTTTCTCGCCGAGCGCCGGGAGATCGGGCCGTGGGTGCGCCGCACCCTGCGCCGTACCTCGGTGGTTACGGGCTGCTCCCCGGAGCTGGTGAACCGAGTCTGCGCCCTGGGATTCGACAAGGCCTACGCCCGGGTCATTCCCTACGGCGTCGACAGCAAGATCTTCTCCCCGGACTACTCGCGCCGGCCGCGCTGGCGCGAGAAGCTCGGCATTCCAGACGACGCGCCCATGGCCGTTTCGGTCGGCAGGATGGCCACCAAGAAGGGGTACCAGGTGCTCCTCGGCAGCCTCGATCGCCTGATGGAGGGCAATCCGCGCCTCCACCTGGTGCTCGAAGGCGCCGGCGATCGGCTGGATGAGTTCCGCGAGAGGGCCGGACGCTGGCAGACGAGGGTGCACTTCCCCGGCGTGGTGCTGCGCGGCACCCTGCCGGACCTCTATCGCGCGGCCGATCTCTTCGTGCTGCCTGCGGTGCACGATCCCCAGGGCAACGTCGACGGCCTGCCGAACGTCATCCTCGAGAGCATGGCAAGCGGCCTGCCGGTGGTCGCCTCGAGCGTCTCGGGAATTCCGCTGGCGGTCAAGGACGGCAAGAACGGCCGGCTGGTGCCCGAGTTCGACGGCGACGCCACCGTCGACGCCATGCTCGACGTGGCGTCCGACCTCGAGAGGGCCAGGGCCATGGGAGCCGCCGGCCGCGAGGTCGCGGTCGCCGAGCTGAGCTGGAGCGCCGTCGCCGGCCGCTACCGCCAGGCCTACGAGCTGGCCCTCGGCGCCCACTAAAGGCGGGCAGCCGAGAGCCCGAGAGACGGGCGCTCTTGGCTTCTTACGGAGATGTCTCGAAGTAGCCCGCGCCTTCGAGGCTTTCGAGCAGCTCGGGCTCGCGCGGCGCCCACCCGGTGGTGGCGCGCGTCCACCGACTCGAGGCGCGCATATCGAGGCCCGCGAACATCGCCAGCCAGCCGAAATGCTCCTCGGCCCGCTCGTGCGGCACGCTTCTCACCGGTACTCCTACCCCGCGTCCAATGGCCTCGGCGATGTCGCGAAACGCAAGACCCTCCTCGGCAACCCCGTGGTAGCGGACCCTGGCTCGAGGGCGCTCGACGGCGTCGCAGAAAAGGCGCGCCGCGTCGTCGCGGTGGACCGCGGACCAGCGGTTGGCGCCTTCGCCGAGATACACGGACTCCCCGCGCTCCCGGGCGAGGGCGATCAGCGCCGGCACGAAAGCGGTGTCGCCAGCTCCGTGAACGGTCGGCGGCAGCCGCACGACGGCCGCGCGAACGCTCCGGTCAGCGCTCGCCAGAAACGCTTCCGAGGCGCTCCGCGGAACCTCGTCGACGGCGCGATCCGCTTCGGTGGCGACGCGCTCCAAGGCGGTCACGGTGACGGCCGATGCGGCGAGAAGGGGTTTCTCAGAGCCCTTGAGCGCGCCGGCCAGCTCGGCGAGCAGGCGGCCATCGGCGCGGCAGTTCTCAGCGTAGGTGGAGAAATCATGGTTGAAGGCGGTGTGGATGATCGCGTCCGCCTGGTCCACCGCGGGCATCAGGCTGTCCGGCTTCGCGATGTCGCCAGGGTGCACCCCGAGATCCGCCGCGCGGAGCGCCTCGGCCGAGCGCTCGCTCCGCGCCAGCCCAACGACCTGATGCCCGCGCCGCCGCAGCTCGCGGCCGATGGCCGAGCCTATGAAGCCCGTGGCTCCGGTGAGAAAAACTTGCATGGAGATCCTCCGTGTTGTTCTGATCGCTAGCCTGCTTCACAATGAGAACGGTGAAAAGACGAGGATTTATGCCGGTATAGGCGTTAACAGGATGCGAACCTCATGGCTCAAAAGAATCGCCTCAGCGTTTTTTTGAAAGACCGTCGAGAGAGGCTGGATCCGGCCGCCTTCGGGTTTTCCGGGCGGCGGCGTACGCCCGGACTGCGCCGCGAGGAGGTCGCCAGCCGGGCTGATATCAGCACCACCTGGTACACCTGGCTCGAGCAGGGCCGCGGCGGACCGCCTTCGCCTGGGGTTCTCGAGCGCCTGGCCGGCGCCCTGAGGCTCACCGAGGCGGAGCGGGAGCACCTCTTTTGGGTCGGCATCGGAAGACCGCCCGAGGCTCGCCTCGCCGCGCCGAGCGGGGTGACGGCCCGGCTGCAGAGGTTTCTCGACACGGCCCTGGCGCTCACGCCGGCGATCGTTACGACCCCGCAGTGGGACGTCGTCGCCTGGAACGACGCGGCCCGCTATGCGCTCACCGACTACGCCGCGCTTTCGAGGAACGATCGCAACGTCCTGCGGAGGGCGTTTCTGGATCCCCAGATGCGGGCCACTCTGGAGGATTGGGAAAGCGTGGCGCGCTACCTGGTGGCGACCTTCCGGGCCGAGACCGCCCGCGCCGGGGAAGACCGGCGGGCCGCGGAGCTGCTGGAGGAACTCTCCGCAAGAAGCGCCGAGTTCAGCGCGATGTGGGAGGAAAGAGACGTGAGGTCGACAGGCGAGGGCCTCAAGAGAATCCGGCATTCGGCGGCTGGGCCCATCGCCTTCGAGTTCTCGTCCTTCGGGGTCGACGGCCGCCCCGACCTCAAGCTCCTGACCTACAGGCCCGCCGGCCAGGAGGATCTCGAGAAAATGCGCGGGCTGTGCCGGTCCGAAGGCGCCCGGCCCTCCGCGCCGCCGGACTTCGCCGCGCCGCCGGACTTCGCCGCGCCGACGGCTGGCGAGACGCGGCGGCCGGCCGATCCCGACCCCGCCCTCGCGCAGATCGCGGGTCTCATCAGGCGGCATCTGCCGCAAGACGGAAGC
>JBCCLG010000668.1:0-3650 GCA_039027015.1 Acidobacteriota bacterium
TTATCCTGCCAGTCGTGGCCGTAGAGGAGCGACGCGCCGCTCGAGTAGAGATCGCTCCAGTGATCGCCGTTGACCCCCAAAAGCGCGTCCGCCTCGAGTCCAGGGCGGTCGATCTCGACGTAGCAGCACCAGCGGTGGCCGATCTCGTGACCGAGCCTGCCGAGAAGCTCCTCATAGCCCGGGGTGCGCGGGTCGAGGGAGTAGGAGCCGAGGCGGCCCATGTCGATATAGCCCTGGAGCCGGCCGGGCTCGCCGTCGCCGCTGCCAAATTGATTGGAGACGTCGAAGCGCTCGAGGCCGATGCCGTCGATGTCGTTCTGAATGCTGACGTAGAACGCCCGGGCGCCGCCGAGGTCGAAGTCGAAGGTGGTGAAGATGACGAGAAAATCGAGGCTGTCGGGATGCGCGCCGTAGTACGCCTCGGCCACCGCCTGGCGGGGCGCGACGTTGAAGTTGGGGACGCCGCGGTCGTAGTCGCCGTCAAAGCGCACGATGGAGACCGAGCCCTCGTCGCGCTCGAAGGTGGCGGTGACGCCGCCTGATTTGCGCAGGGCGTCCGAGTCCTCTGGGACAAAGACCACGTGGGCCGAGGCCCAGGAGGACGCTGCGAATCCCAGAGCGAGCGCTGCGGCACGAAGCACGCCGCGACCGGAAAATCGGTGGTCAGCCGGGAGGTCGATCTCCCTCGATCTCGTCATCAGTGTCCCCAAAAGTCGAAGTAGGCGAGAGGCGGCTCGCCGAGGAAATCTGTTGGGAGAAGGGCGGTTTGGACCCGGGCTCAAGCCCTCCTCCCAATTCAATTCCGTCTAAAGATCCTGGGCTCAGCCGCTTGATGAAGCGGCGCAGTAGCCAAGAGAAAGCCGAGTCGGCAGTCCGGTAGAGTAGGTCAAGATCCAGTATGACCTCAGGCTTTCTCCCTCGAGACTCTACCTCGCCAAACTTGCAGTGATGCTTACGTCTTGGTCTTTATGGCGAGGCAGACGCAAACGTTTCACCCACGGCCACGTGCAAATGCGGTGACCCCAGCGTCGACGTGCGTATTTCATACAAGTTAATTTCCCCATGAGGCTCTCCAGATCAGACAAATGAACTCCGGCTATCACGAAACGGCGAGACCCTAGACAACATAGGTACCCAGGGCTAGGGAAAAGTCGGAAATGTCGTCCTTTGTAAAGTCTCAGTTGACAAACTGCGAACTGGACCGGCGGATAGGGAGTCATTGGAGAATTACCGGCGGCCCTATCTAGATGACTCCTAGGAGCCAGCGGGCAAGGCGAAGTCTTGGGGCCTGTGCGGGGGCTCCACTGCGGAGCTGAGGCGCAGCCTGGCGGTTGCTCGAGAGTCAGGACCACCATTACCACCAGTCATGCAAGAACGCTTGAGATCACTCGGTGCCTGCGGATCTCTGGACGCTCATGAGGCGTTTGCATCGCCCTCCCCGCGCGCCGCTCATGGTGTAGGTCTTATGCCGGGCACAAGTCACCGGGTCGGCCTCGCTAGAGCAGGGCTTCGGCCTCTCTGGACACCAGCCTGAGATCGGCCTCAAGGTTCGAAACCCGGGATAGGTGGCGTACCCTCCGAATCTCCCTTCGCGCTTTGTCCAGTTAAGGGTTGAGAATACAGCGGCTTACGGGCGTTCGAAGGTCCCGATTTCGCGTCACTTCAAGATCCTCAGGGAACAGCGTTTGCTGGATACGCTGCCGTATCCCGAATCCCGTATCCCGTATCTAGCCAAACGCAGTCGGCTCTCATGATGAGCTGGCCGTCTTTTTAGCATTATGCCTGCGCTGCAGCGGCTGTTTCTGTATAGTAGGTTTTCTATCACGCGAACGCTTTAGGGCTGACAGCCCAGGAGGTTCGTGAGCGCCCATGGTTCGTGATCCAGCGAGGAGGGAAGTGAGAATGATGATGAGGCATCGAGCAGTCTGGAGCGCTGGATTCCTGCTGTTCTTTCTGTTGGTCCTCGCTGCCTCAGCGGAAGGGCAGCCACCCGAGGGGCAGAAGGAGAGGAGTCTCGAGTTGGTGAGGGAGTTGGAGCTACCGTTGCCCCGGTTTCGTCGAGCCGCTGACCTTCGTTGGGCCGGAGAGGAGAAGCTAGCGGTGGCCGACCTTCGAGAAGGGGTCTTCACTGCCTCGACTTTGACTGGCCAAACAGACAAAGCCAAATTGATCCGGGGAGCCAAGGAGCGCCGTGGTTTCTGGCTCGCAGCTCGCCTAGGATTTTCAAATCGCTTCGTGGTCACTGCAGCTCCGGTGCACGAGCTAGCTTGGAGCGAGCGAGGCTCGGGTTCTCTCAAGAGAGCCGATTTTGTGTGGGTCGTTGATCTGGACCTTCGAGGTGATCAACTCCTTTTGCTCGGCCAGCGTCGCGACGAGGACGGGCAGGTCGCTCCCGATGGCGGCATACTTTGGGCTGCGACTCTCTCTGAGGAGCCAGTGGCGTGGACTCCACGAATGTTTGCTGCAGACGGTCCAGGGCCAGGCAGGATGGACGCTTGCGCCATCCTTGAGTTGGCGTCGGTCCGTTTCATGCGCGACGGGTCGTACTTGGTTGTGCCCGGGATCCAGCCGGGGGTTTTTCTCTACGCAGCTTCGGGGAAGCTGCGTAGAGCTTGGGATCACAAAGCGCTGGGCTTTTACGCTGACTGCGATATCTCTACCGAGCAGACTACGAGGCTGTCAGCAGATTCAGAGGCGAGGCAGCTCTGGCGCAACCAGAGAGTGCTTGTGGAGGATCTTTTCGAGCTGGACTCTCTGCCCGCCCTCCTCCTGCGAAGCCATCAAGGCGGAGAGACGTCCTGGGTTGCCAAAATTCTGCATCCCGATGGCTCGACAGAAGATCTGGCGGTGCCTTACGTGTCTTCCTCGCCTTGGACTCATCTCAAGGTCGATGTGGCAGGGGACGTCCTTGCAATGCTCGTTCGAGAGGGCATTGAGGACCAAAGGCCAGAGGGCAAGAAGGCAGCGATTTGGCAGCCCTCGGTGAGACCTCACATCAAGCTCTTCAAACTCGCGAAGTAGGCGATGCTGAACCTGCTGCTCATCCTGATGCTCGCAATGGAAATCGAGCGCTCGATGGATTACCAGGTCATTCTCGAGGAGGGTGCCTGCCAGACCTGGACGGTCGATTCCGCCCTAGAGGCCGACATCACGGGTGAGTCTTTTCTGTGGGCCTGGTCGCCGGGATTGGGACCCAGGAGGCTGCGCCATCGAGACCTCCCTGCCTTTTCCCGCAACCCTCTCACCTTTCACCTGGGGCAAGAGAGCCTTGAAGTGAGTCTGCTGTGGCCGCCGGGAGTCGAAGTCTTTCCGGCGGACGTCTTCGTCATCGCGGCCCCGGAACGAATGTGGGAACAGGTTCCCGAAAGCCGTCTTCCGGTGTGGCCGGTAGGGCTTCCTTCTGAGGGGCTCTGGACTGTCCGGATTCCTGTAGGTCCTCCTCGAGAGGCCTGGCGACTCCGCATCGTCGCGGGGAGCTACGGTTCCTGGTGGCACACCGTCGAACCTGGTTCGCGAAGGCACGCGGTATCGCTTTTTAAAGCCCGGCCGCTGGAGACGTTGGGAGTCAACGAAAACGACGAGCCCCTCGCGGGCACCGTCATGACGGTAGTCACCGGTACCCAAACGGACCGGTCGAGGTTTCTCTCCAA
>JBCCLG010000669.1:0-3646 GCA_039027015.1 Acidobacteriota bacterium
AGCAATGTGTATTTTGGAGGAGACCGATACGGGATCACGCCCGGCGATTTCGACGCCGCCTTGAGGAAAATGCGCGACGTGATGGCTCTCGAGAACTATGGTCCTTTGTAGAAGCTGAGTCGGCGCGGATGGATCACTTTCGAGCGCCGAGTCTCGAGCAGGGCGCCGTGGTGAATGCAGGCCCTCGGGTCTTCAAAGACCCTCTTTCAGGCCTCGACCCTGGAGGCGGCGCGGTCCAACAGCTCGATCGCTGGATGTTGGCTCAAGGCCGATCGCCGGCGGAGGCGGGCGCCCCGCCGGGCGCGGGCTCCTCGCTCGGCGGTGAGCCGCCGTCTTTCTGGCTCAGCCGGTAGAGATGGCTATCGGTTCGAATGAAGATCGATCCGTCCGCCAGGGCCGGGGTCGCCCGAATTTCTCCTTCGAGGGAGTTCTCGGCCAGCTGCTCGAAAACCCCCGCGGCCCGCAAGACCAGAGTGGTGCCGTCGATCCTGAAAACGAAGATCCGCCCCTCCGCCTCGAGCGGCGAGGCGTGAAGCCGCCCCTTGAGCCGCTGGCGCCACACCTCTTTGCCGGCGAAGGCGTCGAGCCAGGTGGCGTTGCCCCTTTCGTTGACCATGAAGATCGACCTGCCGAGGAGCAGGGGAGAGGGCGAGGAGGGGACCTGCCAGGCGTAGGTGTAGCGCACGTGGGTCTCGGTGACGTCCCCCTCGCCGCCCAGGCGAACCGCGAGCATCTCCGGGCGCACGAAGCCCGAGTTGACGAAGGCGAGACCGAGGCCGATCATGGGCATGGGGACGTTGGAGTAGCCCTCGTGGGAGACGTACCAAATCTCCTCGCCGGTCCGGGCGTCGTAGGCCGAGGTGTGGGTCGCGCCGGTGGAGAGAAGCAGCGAGCGGCTGCCCCAGCGAAAGATGAAGGGCGTGGAGAAGGCCTTGCGGTGCGGACCCTTGCGCACCTCCATGCCGTGCCGCTCGGCCCGCCACACCTCTTCGCCCGTGCGCTTGTCGAGGGCGAGCACGAATTGAGTGTCGACCCCGTCGCAGTTCACGATCAGAAGATCCTGCCAGAGGATCGGCGAGCTGCCGGGCCCTACCTCGTGCTCCTGCTCGAAGCGCCGCAGCCACAGCAGCTTCGGCTCACCTCGCCCGTCTTCGCCTGTGTCGTAGCAGCCCGTGCCGTAGGTGCCAAAGTGCACGCACACCAGGCCGACCTCGGTGGCCGGCGTGGGCGAGGCGTAGCTGTTCTCGAGGTGCCCGGGCTGCCACGCCTCGGGCTTTGTGACCTCTAAATCGTGCAGCAGCTCGCCGGTGAGGGCGTCGACCCCGAGCAGCCGGAGCGACCGAGCGTCGTCGAGGGCGGTCGTCATCCAAACGCGGCCGGCGGTCACCATCGGCGAGGAGTAGCCGCGGCCGGGTAGGGGGGTTTTCCAAGCGACGTTCTCCCGTTCGCTCCACGTGACGGGAAAGCCCGTCTCCTGAGAGCGCCCGGTGCCGTCGCCGCGGTACTGCGACCACTGTCCGGACGCCGGGAGGGCGAAGGCGAGGCAGAGGAGCAGCCCGGCCGCCAGCGGGGCGCGCGCGCCTCCCTCAGCCGCCGCCGTCATCGCCGGATTCGGGCGGCCGACGGTTCGCCAGGATCAGGCCGCCGCCGTCGGTCGTGGTGTTGTAGCCGGCGGCGAAGTCGAGCGGCTCGGCGGCGCCCGGCTTGCGGAAAGCGGCCGCGAGATCTTCCTGGAACCACTGGCTGTAGGCGGCCAGAACGCCGGTGTAGACGCCAAAGAGGCGCACGTCCCAGTGGTCTGAGCGCAAGAACCGAATCGGCAGTCCGGAATCGTCCTGCAGCAGGGTGAGCGAGTGGTCGAGCACCAGCTTGCGGAAATTCGAAAAGTCGTCGGTGTGAGCCAGGTACTCGCCGGATTTGATGTAGGTGTTGATCGCCCGCTGCTGGGCGATCAGGCGAGAGAACGGCTCGTCGGGCAGGATGGCGGAGTTCGAGAGGTCCTGGGAGAAATAGTAGACCGAGCGCGGGGCGATCGAGGCCGGCGGCGGCGCGCCCTCGGCCTCGGCCTCGAGAATCTGGTCGGCCTCCTCCCGAGTCACGAATTGAACCCGGACCGCGCGAGCCTCGAAGGCGTCCTGCGACACCGGCCGGATCTCCAGCGTGTCGCCATCGATCTCGACGTAGGAGAGGTCGATCGGCGTTTGGCCTGCCCGCACCAGGCAGGCGAGCAGAACGGGCAGGATGCCGTCGAAATGGCCGCCGTCCAGCTCTCGATCGATCTCGGTGCGCACGAAGTACCCCGACTCCACGAAGGCCGAAAAAGGCACGCGCAGGCGCTCGAGATCGGAGGCCAGGGTCGAGACGTCGAAATTCTCGGGCATCGGCAGCGATCCCGGGGCCTCGAGACCGACTAGGAAGTACGAGCTGGCGTTCGGGAAGAACTGCAGGGCGGTCACGAGATCCGGGCCGCCGAAGGGGTAGAAGAGAAGAGCTGATGGATCGGGCACGTCGGCCAGCTCGCGCTCCGCCCAGTCGCGCATGCCGGCGAGGCGCTCCTCGAGGCTGCGCCAAATCTCGTCCATTTGCCGGGCGTGGTCGCGCCAGGCAGGGCTGGGCTCGTCGGCCGGGTCTTCGCCGCCGGCGAGGGAGGAGTCCGGGAGCTCGCCGGCGATCAGCCGCGACATATTGCGCAGGCTTGCCGGGTCGAGATCGCGGGCCGGCAGCCGCGAGGTGGCGGGCTCGGCCTTGGAGAAGGAGCCGCGCTGGGGCTCGATAGTGGGCTCCTGATCGGCCGACTCGCCGCAGCTGGCGAGGGTGAGGATCGAAGCGAGAAGAACCCAGGGGCAGATCACGCGTGCTGGTGAAGTCAAAGTCCTCTCCTGTGGAGCGGCGGCGGCGGTCGTTCGGGCTTCGCTACCGAGGCCTGCATGCTGCAACCTTAGGCTTCGAGGCTCCGGCGGATCCGCTCAGGAGTTCTCGGGCGCCGCGCTGTCGGAGGTTCGAGGTGAGAGCCAGTAGACGGGCAGCCCCAATGATACTGCGAGCAGGCCAGCCGCCGACTCCGCGGGACGCTCTATGAAAGTGAAGACCGCCACCAGCACGCTGACCAGGAGAAAAAAGAGCGGCGTCAGCGGGTAGCCCCACACCCTGTAGGGTCTGGGCAGGTTCGGCTGGCGCCGGCGAAGGACGAAGACGCCGAGCACGGTGAGCGCCGAGCACAGCCCGAGGGTGAACTGCGTGAAGATCAGCAGCGTCTCGAAGCTCGAGCTGACGATCAGCGCGATCACCAGGGCGGTTTGCGCCAGGATCGCGATCACCGGAACGCCGTGGGCGTTGGTGCGCGCGAGGGGGCGAAAGAAGGCGTAGTCCTGGCCGATCACCTGGGTGACCCGGGGCCCGGCCCAGGTCATGGCGCTGATCGCCGACACCAGGGCCAGGCACAGCGCACCGCTCATGAGGCGCCCGCCCGAAGGTCCGAAGAGATGCTCGGCGGCCACGTGCCCGACGTCGAGCTGGCCGACCATAGCGTCCACCGGAGCCGACACCAGAAAGGCCCAGTTCAGCAGGGTGTAGAGAGCCGTCACGATCAAGGTGGCGAGCACCAGCGAGCGCGGCACCGTCCACTCCGGACGCTCGACCTCATCGA
>JBCCLG010000670.1:0-3644 GCA_039027015.1 Acidobacteriota bacterium
CTTGACGGTTTCAGACTCAAGATGGTCTTCTAATCTTTGCATCGTGGGTACGAGCCCGAGCGTCCAACGAACCGAAGCACCTGGGTGTTGGCCAGATACGTTCTCCTGGCGAAGAATCTCTATATCGCCTTGCGAAGTAGGAAAGGCATAGACCACACCAGCATCCGCCGTGTTGGCCTGCTCTTGCCCCGTAGCCCCAAGAGCTTCTTCAGCTTCCTGAAGAGAGGTGCCTGGCCGCAGATCTCCAAACGGCTTTAGGTTGCAGAGGCTGCTTATTTCCAATGTGTCAGCGAGCCGCAGCATGAACTCGTTCTCGTGATGGTTCGAGAACTCTAGAAATGGCGCCGGTAGTTCGAGGTCGCGGAGGGTATTCGCTTCACGGCAGGAAAGCCAGGCTGGACCCATGGCAAGAATCAGTATCCATCCGACCGCGCGGATTCTAGAAGTCTCTGCGTTCATTCAGCCCCCTGCTAGAAAAGAAATCTCGATGGGCCCGGAGATATCTGGAGTCTTAAGCCCAAACACTCGCTGCAAGCCTCTTATTGCCGGCGCTCCTCATCGTTGGCGATGCAGCATGCTGGATTCAATGAGCCTTGGAGAGAGGTTGAAAGGCAGCGAGTTTCGCAATCGGATGCCGACCCTTTGGATGAATTTCCCGATCCTTCTTATTGTTGAGTCATAACCTGTGCCAGTAGATCGTAAAACCACTGATCGCCAGGTGAATCTCAAAGAAATGACCGTGGTACAACCCTTCTTCCTTCGCAGAAACTCCGAATCGATTTACTTTTCCAACGTTTTCATTTAACAAATCTCGCAGCTTCGGATGCACGAACGGGTCGATGGGCTGGGTACGCGAACCTGCCCTGAGAACGTAGTAAATGGTAGTCTCAACGCCGCTGATGTTTACCCGGGTCACTAGGTCTACGAATGATGATTGATCACCCCACCTATCGTACCTCTCCCCGTTCCTCGTTACGTCCCAGCCTGACGCTGGACCAAACCTTCTTGTCGCCTCCTCGGGAGTGATTGCTGGGGTAAAGGTCCTAAATATCGACAGGTCGATCAGCTGCCCGATCTCTTCCAGTGACTCTACCTCCAGGGTTGTCAAAACAAGCCGCCCGTCGTCATAGTCGTAGCGGAGCGGACCCAACTCAGAGCCTTCGATTTCTGCACGATCCTCATCTAGCCTGCTACAGCTTTTGAAGGACGTAGCAAGGAAACACACTATTAGGCTTGCCACTAGGCGTCTTGTCTTTCGGCCGACGAAAGATCTATTTTCCATTGGCCTATCTCTTCTTTCCAAACACACTTATGAAGGGTAGAGAAATTGGGGGCAATTCCGGGTTGAACCAGATAGTCAAACTGGCAGGCCGTTCCCGCCCAGACGCCAGAATCGCCTGGTTTCTCCCGTCATCGCAATTGCGCCATGTATCTGGCTTCGCTTTGACCAGGCTCCTGCTCCGACGAGATCAAGGCGATGAAGGCGTCCAAGCTTCTAGCGCTAGGAGCCGTGAGGGTCGTAGGCCCGCCCGCCGGGCTCCTGGATCCTCGAAGGCAAGGCGCTCGAGGACAGGCTGCCCCGGTAGAGCTTGAGCCGGGTCTCGACCGTCTGAAGCAGCTCGAAGGAGCGGTCGGCCTGGAGCAGAAGGAGCTCGCGCTCGACGGCGACCTGCGCGATTTGGCAGGCGCTGTCCCGGGCGATCTCGAGCCCGGCGCGGCGCGCCAGGCAGAAGAGCCGCGCGGCGCGCGCGGCGCCATGCTCCGGATCCTCGGGGGCGTAGAAATTCTGCGTTCTAAAAAATCGCGACAGGCGCTCGAAGCTGCGCTCCGAGTCGGCGCCCTGGAGAACCTCGCGGTAGATATCCACCGTGACGCCAAAGGGGATGTCGTGATCGAGGATCGTGCGCAGCCAGGAGGCCTCCTGGGTCTTGCGGCGGCGCAGGAAGTCGAGCCACACGGAGGTGTCGACCAGGAACATCAGTCGCCCTCGCCCGAAGGCCTGTAGTCCTCGCGGATGTCGACCGTGCCGGGAAGCTCCCGCAAATCGAGGCGGCGCCGGCTCTGGATCAGCACCCGCAGCGCCTCGTGCACCAGGTCTTTCTTGGTCGTCATGGTGCTGTACTCGAAGGCCTCGGCCACCAGATCGTCGTCTAAATCGATGTTGGTGCGCATCTTCAGCCTCTCTCCGCTTCCGCCCGTTGCAGCCTGCGGGCGAGATCGATCACCCGCCGCTCGATCTCGTCGCGCACCGAACGGTAGCCCTCGGGCCCGAGATCCCGCGGATCCTCAAGCCCCCAATCCTCCCGCAGGGCGCCCTCGAGCCAGGGGCACTCGTCGCCGCAGCCCATGGTGATCACCGCATCAAAGCGCCGGTGCGGCAGCTCGTCGGTGGACTTGGAGCGATGCTCCTTGAGGTCGATACCCTTCTCGGCCATCGCCTCGATGGCCTTGGGATTGACCTCGCCCTTGGGGCTCGAGCCGGCGCTGTGGGCGACGAAGGCGCCGCCCGAGTGGTGGCGCGCAAAGCCTTCGGCCATCTGCGATCGGTTGCTGTTCTCGGTGCACAGGAAGACCACGCTTTTGCTCATGCCTCGAGCTTGTCACGACGCCCGGCGCCTCGCCAGCCGAGCGGCCCGGGAGGCGCTGGACTCAGAAACCGAGGACGGCAGACAAGAAAAAGGCCCCGCTGGGCGGGGCCTCCGGACTCACGTGCCGTATGCTCTTGTCTTGCCGTTACCTACGGACCGGGCCGAAAAAGCGTTTGGCCCGGCGCGCGCAGAACGCTCCCGCCATGACTTCCCTCCGCATCGCCCTGCTCGGCAGCCGCGGCATTCCCGCCCGCTACGGCGGCTACGAAACCCTGATGGAAGAGATCGCCGTGCGCCTCCAGCGCATGGGCCATCGGGTCACCGTTTACTGCCGCTCCCACTACACGCGTCCCGACGAGCGGGAGCACGAGGGGGTGCGCCTGGTGGTGCTGCCGACCCTGCGCACCAAATTCTTCGACACCCCGGTGCACACCCTGCTCTCGTGCCTGCACGCCGCCGGCCCCTTGGCGAAATACGACGCCGCCCTGGTGGTCAACTCGGCCAACGCGCTCTTCGTGCCCCTGCTGCGCCTCGGCCGGGTGCCCAGCGCCCTTCACGTCGACGGCATCGAGAAGCGGCGCGCCAAGTGGGGGCCCGCCGGTCGGCTGGTCTACGCGCTCTCAGAGCGCCTCGCCTGCCGGGTGCCCGATCTTCTGATCACCGACGCCGAGGTCATCCGCGACCACTACCAGCGGCGCTACGAAGCCCCCTCTCGCCTGATCACCTACGGGGTGGATCCGCGGCCGCCCGCGAGGCGCCGGGTGCTCCGGGAGCTGGGGCTCGAGCGCGGTCGCTACGTGCTCTACGTGAGCCGGTTTGAGCCCGAAAATAACCCCCACCGCGTGGTCGAGGGCTTTATCGCCAGCCGCAGCGAGATGCCGCTGGTGATGGTCGGCGACGCGCCCTACGCCGACGACTTCATCGCCTCCGTCCGCAACGCGGGCGATCCCCGGGTGCTCTTTCCCGGCGCGATCTACGGCGACGGCTATCGCGAGCTGCAGGAGGGCGCCGCGATCTACGTACACGGCACCGAGGTGGGCGGCACGCACCCGGCGC
>JBCCLG010000671.1:0-3640 GCA_039027015.1 Acidobacteriota bacterium
CGCCAGCACGGCGCGCGCCGAGGCATAGCCCGGATCCTCCATCCACACCGCGTCTCCGGGATCGAGAAAGACCCGCGCCGCGAGGTCGAGGCCCTGCTGCGAGCCGCGGACGATCACGATCTGCTCGGGCGAGCAGCGCAGGCCCCGCGCGCTGTGCAGATAGCGCGCGAGCGCCCGGCGAAGCGGCGGGTAGCCCGCCGAAGGCGAATAGTCGAGCCAGTCCCGCGACACCTCGCGACCGCGGCGCGCGGTGAGGCGCCACCACAGCTTCCACGGGAAGCGGTCCAAAGCGGGACGGCCGAGCTGGAAGGGACGCGATCGATCGTGGGTGGAGGCCGAGGCCCAGCGGCGATATTTCTGGCCTCGCATCGAAAGCTCGGGCGCTTCGCCCGCGGCCTCGGTCTCGGGCTCGCTGGGGACCCGCATGCGCGGGTCCGGCAGGTCGAGGGCGACAAAGGTTCCAGAGCCGGCGCGGCTGGTCAGATAGCCCTCGGCGATCAGCTGCTCGATGGCCTCCAGCACGGTATTTCTCGAGATCCCGAGGTCGTCCGCCATGACCCGGGTGGCCGCCAGCCGCTGGCCGCCCTGCAGCAGACCCTCGAGGATGTCTCGCCGGATCGCCTCGTAGATCTGGCGGTAGAGGGGAACGCCGGCCGCGGGGTCTACCCGCACGGCGGCCAGGCTGTAGGGAGCGAGGGGCGGGCCCGTTCCTTCATGTGGTTGGTTGGTATGGGTCTTCATGGCTTATCGGATAGTACCAATAGCAGGATCGGGACCCGCAGCCGAGGCGATTTTTCTGTGATTTCCGAAAAGGCGGGGGACGATCTTCGGAGAAATTGGCCCTGCTTTTAAGGCAATTATTGGACCTTCAAGGAGGCCGATTAGGTCCATATCCTGAGGTTCCATTCATCAGGCCAGGAGGTGCTGCCCACAATGGAACCCCGAGAAATAACCGCCCACACGCCCCGGCGACGGGACCGCGCGCAGAACGATCCGGCGTGGATCGAGCGCTTTTTGGCCGAGGCTCCCCTCGGCGTCCTGGCGACCAGCGACGCGGAAGGCCCGTCGCTCAACCCAAACCTTTTCGTATACGACCCCGAAACCCGGTCGATTTTTCTTCACACCGCGCACCAGGGGCGCACTCGCGACGCGGTCAAGGAGCAGCCTTGCGTCGCGTTCAGCGCCGCCCATATGGGCCGGCTGCTGCCCGCCGAATCGGCGGTTAATTTCAGCGTGGAGTACGCTTCGGTGATCGTCTACGGGCGGGCTTCGATCGTGGAGGAGAGGGGCCCTGCCAAGCGGGCTTTAGACCTTTTCATGCGGAAATACGCGCCTCAATTCGAGCCCGG
The DNA here is from genome assembly GCA_039027015.1 of Acidobacteriota bacterium. GTDB lineage: Bacteria > Acidobacteriota > Thermoanaerobaculia > Multivoradales > J023 > JAUIJL01. The sequence continues at coordinate 1,350 of JBCCLG010000671.1, forward strand.
GGTCGACTACCGAGATACGAGCGATCGCGACCTCGCGCGCACCTCGGTGCTGAGGATCGACGTCGAGAGCTGGTCGGGAAAGTGCAAGGAAGAGAGCTCCCAGTCCGCGGGCGCCTACGGCTACCGTCCCTCGGACCGCCCCTCCGCCGACGGGCGCGCGGGCTCCAGATAGGCAAGGCGCGGTTTGCCCGCGCGCGGGTCCCCTGGTACGGTCGAGCAGCCCTCTTGAACAGCCTGAGGACCGCTCCATGCCACGACCCTTCGCGTTGCCTTTGCCGGCACGCTTCGCGCTCGCTCTCCTGCTCCTGCCGATGACCGCCGCCGCCCAGCCCCACGCCGACCCGGCCGCCTCGCAGTCGGCGGACGACGCTTCGACCCGCGCCTCCGTGGCTGCCCCGCAGCCGCTCAGCCTGGAGCGGATTCTCGAGATCGATGCCGCCAAGCCGCCCGCGCCTTCACAGGTGCGCTGGGTGGGCGAGGACCGCGTCAGCTATTTTCTCAAGGCCGCGGCCGACGACAGCGCCGGCAAGGGCCAGAAGCCCGAGCGGGATCTGTGGATCCAGGATCTCGAGAGCGGCGAGAAAAAGATCCTGGTGCCGGGCGCCCAGCTGCTCGACATGGCGCCCTCGGCGAGCCGGGTGACCACCGATGAGCGCGAGCGCACCCGCCGCAGCCGCTTCGGCGTCGCCGCCTACCGCTGGTCTCCCAACGGGGACTCGGTCCTCTTCATGAGCTCGGGCTCGCTCCTCCTCATGGACGCCGAGAGCGGCGAGGTGAGGGCTCTCGCGCCCGAGAAGAAGGACGTGCGGGATCCGAAGTTTTCTCCCGACGGCAGCGCCGTGGCCTTCGTCTTCGAGCACGATTTGTGGATGGTGCCCACCGCGGCGGGCGGCGTGCCCGTTCAGCTGACCACGGGCGGCCACGAGCTGCTGCTGCACGGCGAGGTCGACTGGGTCTACGCCGAGGAGTTCCGGGTTCGCACCGGCTATCACTGGTCTCCGGACAGCCGCCGCATCGCCTTTCTGGAGATGGACCAAAGCCCGGTGCCGACCTACCCGATCACCGAGAAGGTGTCCTGGCAGGCGACGGTCTCCCTGCAGCGCTATCCCAAGCCTGGCGACAAGAACCCCAAGGTGCGGGTCGGCATCGTCGATGTCGAGTCGCCGCGCCACATCGCCTGGCTTGATCGCGCCGCCGAGTACATGCCGCGCATCGACTGGGCAAGCGCCGACCGCGTGGTCGTGCAGCTGCTCGATCGCGCCCAGGAGGAGCTGGAGCTGGTGCTCGCCGACGCCGCCACCGGGCGCTCCCGCAGCCTCTTCTTCGAGCGCAACCCCCACTGGATCAACGTCACCAAGGATCTTCACTTCCTGGAGGACGGCGCGCGGTTTCTGTGGACTTCCGAGCGCTCGGGCCTGCGCCACCTCTACCTCTACCGGATCGACGGCGCTCTCGAGCGCCAGCTGACCTCGGGCGACTTTCAGGTCACCAGCCTGGCCGGCGTCGACGCCGAAGGCAGGGTCTACTACAGCTCCAACGAGCGCACCCTCTTAGGCTCCGACCTTTACCGCATCGGCCTCGACGGCGGCGGCAAGGAGCGGCTGACCGAGGCGCCGGGCAGCCACCGGATCACCATGAACCCCAGCGCCACGGCCTATATCGACGCTTTTTCCTCCCTCGAGGATCCGGGCCGCCGCACCCTGCACCACCTGCCCTCCGGCCGCCAGACCGTGCTGGTGGAGAACGCGGGTCACGGCGGCGGCGTACCGCGGATCCGGCCGACGCAGCACGAGGTCCGCACCGAGGACGGCGCGCTGGTGCGCATCCTGCTCCTGACGCCTGAGAAGATCGAGCCCGGGCGCAGGCTTCCGGTGCTGTGCTACGTCTACGGCATGCCCGGCGTGCCGACGATTCGCGATTCCTGGCAGGGCGGCCTTCGCAACCTCTTCCATCAATATCTGGTGCAGGAGAAGGGCTACTTGGTGGCCTATATCGACGACCGCTCCTCGTCGATCCCCGGGCACCGCTACGCCGCGGCCGCCGATCACAACATCGGTCCGGTGGCCGCCGCGGATCACCGGGTGGCCGTGTCTTTCCTCGCCGATCTGCCCTACGTGGACGCCGAGCGCATGGGGATTTGGGGCTGGAGCGGCGGCGGTCCCACACCCGCCTACCACCTGCCCCACCCGGACCCCCTCCAGGCCGGTATCGCCGGCGCCCCGCCCACCGACTGGCGGGCGTCCCACGAGATCTACACCGAGCGCTATATGGGGCTGCCGAGCACCCATCAG
>JBCCLG010000672.1:0-3637 GCA_039027015.1 Acidobacteriota bacterium
CGTCGCTCGGCTTCGGCCTCGAGGCGCTCGGTGATGTCGCGCGCGATGAAGACGAAGCCGGTGGCTTCGCCCTCCTCGTCGGTGAGCCTGGTGGAGGTCTGCCAGGTCGGGAAGATCGCGCCGCCCCGCCTGCGATGCTCGATCTCCGCCTGATGGGCGCCCTCGGCCTGCACCTGATCCATCAACGGCCGCACCTGGTCCTGCATCTGCTCCGGGGTGTGGAAGATCTCGAGATCGTAGCCGAGCAGCTCGAAGACCTCATAGCCGTGCATGCGCGCCCAGGCCTCGTTGATGAACTGCATGCCCCCCGAGAGGTCGGCCACCGCGATGCCGTCCACCGACTGCTCGACGGCGCTCTCGAGCATGCGCATCGCCCCTTCGGCCAGCTGCCGTTCGGCGATCTCGTCCTGCAGGCGCTGGTTGGACTCGCTCAGCTCGTTGGTGCGGTCCTCTACCATGTGGTCCATCTGCTGGTGCAGCTGGCGAAGCTGGAGCTCGGTCTTCTGGCGCCTGCGGTCGAGAACGCCCAGGATCACCAGCACGAAAAGGCCCCAGGCGAGGGTCGGCACGGGGCGCGAGGCGCCCAGGCGCAGGACGTGAAGCACGATGTCGGCGCTTTCGGCCACCACCACCGCGCCCGCGCCCAGGCCCAGCGCCGCGAGCTCCCGGCCTCCGCTCCCCTCTTTCAGCCGCTGCCAGAAGAGCCCCAGGATCAGGGCCGGGAAGGGCGCCAGGCTCAGCCAGCGCCAGGGTTCGCTCGCCTCCAGCCAGGAGGCGGGCATGAGCGGTACGAGCACCGCCAAGGCCGCCTGGAGCCAGCGAAAGCCACGCTGCCAAGGGCTTCCGGAAGGCCGCTCGAGAAGACGCCAGAAGAGGGGTATAGCGACCGCGACGGACAGGTGCAGAAAGCCTGCCGACAGGCGCTCGACGAGCCCCGGCGCCCCGCCGCCTTCGAGCAGAGCGCCGATCGCGACCGCCCCGGAGGTCAAGCCGAGCCAAAGCGCCAGGGAATTCCCGCGGTCGACGGCGAACACCCAGAGCTGAAAGAGGGCGACCGCAAGCAGCACCAGGGCCACCGAGCCGGCCACGGGAGACCCCGCGAGCGCCGTCGCGAGATCGCCGCCGCTCTCCGCCGGCACCTGCGGCTGGGCGGGTGCCGAGAGCGGCGCCGCGAGGCTCAGGACCCTGGAGCCCGTGAGGTCAACGCTGCGGACGAATATCGAGAGGAAGCGCATCGTGAGTCGGGAACCCTCCGGCTATCATAGTCGCCGCGGCGCGGGATGGCCCGGGCCCCGGAAGTCTTTGATGGCGACACCCCCCGCTCCCCTGACCACCCCTCGGCGGCCGGCGCTCAAAGAGCTGGTGGCCCACTCCACCCTCGCCGGCCTGTGCTGCCTCTTCCCGATTCCGTTCATCGACGACTGGCTGCGCGACAGGGTGCGGCGGCATCAGGCTCGCAGGCTGACCCGGGCCGCCGGGCTGGCCTTCGACGACAAGCAGATCGAGGTTCTGGCGTGCGGCTACACGCCGCTGACCGCCCGGGGCTGCGTGGTCGGAACCCTGCTCTGGCCGTTTCGCTTTTTGTTCAACCTGCTGATCAAGAAGCTGCTGCGCAAGATCATCTTCGTGCTGGCGATCAAGGACTGCGTCGACACCTTCTCGCAGGTCTTTCACGAGGTCTACCTGCTGCGGCACGCCCTCGACCGCGGGGCCCTCTCGCCGGACGATCCCGCTCAGCGGCTGTGGGTGCGCAGGATGATCGAGGCGGTGCGAGACGACGTCGATCCCCGACCCGTGGAGCGCTGGGCGGGGCGAGCCTTTAGGGGCAGCGGACGGCTGCTCAAGGCGAGCCTCAGGCAGGTCGGGAGCTTTCTCGGGCTGAGGCGCCGGCGGGCGAGCGATCAGGAAGTCTTCGAGAACCTGCAGGGCGCCGAATCGCCCGCGTTCAGCGCGGTGGTCGACGAGCTGACGGCGGAGATCGAGGGCGAGGCGGGCTATTTGAGAGCCCTCGAGGCCAGGCTCGAGCAAAAGCTCGGTCTCAGGCGAGAAGGGCCCGATCGACCAGGTCTTTGAGCTCGTCGAGCTTATAGGGCTTGTGGATGAAGCCCGACACGTCGTAGCTGGCGAAGCGGCAGCTCAGATCTTCCTTGGTGAAGCCGCTGGCCACCAGAACCGGCAGCATGGCGCTCCGCTCGCGCAGGCGGATCAGCAGCTCCTCGCCCGACATGGCGGGCATGGTGACGTCGAGCACCACCAGATCGAGATCGCCGCCCTCGCGCTCGAAGATCTCGAGTGCCTCCGGGCCATCGGCTGCCAGCAGCACCTCGCACTCGAGGAACTCGAGCATCTCCGAGGCGATCAGGCGCACCACCTCTTCGTCGTCGACCACCAGCACCCGAGGCTGACGGTAGGCCAGCTCCTCGCGCTGATGACGGCGGATCTCCGCCTCGCAGCCGCGGGTCTCGGCCCCGCGCATCGCGGGGAAATACACCTCGATGGCGCTGCCCGACCCGACCTCTGACCGAATCGAGATTCCGCCCTGGTGGCCGCGCACAATTCCGAGCACCGCGGCGAGACCGAGACCGCGGCCGGTCAGCTTGGTGGTGAAAAAAGGGTCGAAGATCTTCTCGACCGTCGCCGAATCCATGCCGCAGCCGCCGTCGGACACGAGCAGCCGGACGTAGTCCCCCGGGGCGGGAGCCTCGCCGATGAAGCCGGGAAATCCGACCCGCAGCCGCTGGTTCGGCCGGAGGCGCCGAAGCTCCGTGCGAGCCACCACGGTGCCGCTCTCGCCCTCGAGAGCCTCGGCCGCGTTCAGCAGCAGATTCATCACCACCTGCTGGATCTGCGTGACCTGCGCCTCGATGGGCGGCAGGTCCGGGTCGAGCTCCAGCTGCACGTCCACGTTGTTGGGCAGGGTCGAGCGCACCAGCTCGAAGGTGCTCAGGGTGATCTCGGAAAGGCTGGCCTAGGCCGACTGAAAACGACCTTTGCCCGCGTAGGCCAGCATTTGGGAGCACAGGTCGGAGGCTCGACGCGCCGAGTTGCGGATCAGATCGAGCCTCTGGCGCACCTCGGGATGCTCGGCCATCTGGCGATCCAGGAGGTCGGCTCCTCCCAGGATGCCGACCAGGAGATTGTTGAAGTCGTGAGCCAGGCCGCCCGCCAGGACCCCGAGCCCCTCGCGCTTTTGCCCGTCCACCAGGCGCTGCTCCAAAAGGTGACGCTGGCGGTGGACCGTGGCGTGGGCCAGCAGATGCACCGCCTCGTTGGCGAAGGAGATATCAGAAGCCTGCCAAACCCTCACCTTCGGGCCGCTTTCGAGCCACAGCACCGCGCACAAATCGCCGCCGGCCATCACCGGCACCACCAGCACCGAGGCCGCCCGCCGCGGCTCGAGCCAGCGGCTCGAAAGCTCGTCAAGCCGCGCATCGCCCTGGGCCTCGTGGGCGTCGACCAGGTTGCCGTCGGCCAAAAACTGCGTAAAGCGCGGCAGCTCCTCGAGACTCAAGGTCTCGGGAAACGGAATCTCGGGACCCGGGCTCGCGTCGGAGCTGGCGCCTTCGGCCCGAGGCGAGAATGCCGAGCGCGTCAGGCGGAGCTGGGGCGGCTCCAGCTCCAGCTGCCAGACCGCCGC
>JBCCLG010000673.1:0-3637 GCA_039027015.1 Acidobacteriota bacterium
GACCGGGCGCCGCGATCCATCCTTTCCGAGACACCTTCGGCAGGCTTCTTCTCTCGGAGCCCGTCTTCTTGACCCAGGAGTGGCAGAGACGGAGCGGGAGGCGAGAGATCGATGACCAATGAGCGACTTGACCAAAGATCCGGCGCGGCGCTCCGCACCAGCACCTTGATCTCGGGAGGGCCGGCCAGCATCAGGCCGCTGCGCAGGCTGCGAATCAAGCGGTCGCGCCTCTCGTTGAGCCTCATCGCTAACCGCTCCCAGGCGTGCGCCCAGCGCCGCTCTTGTGAGAATGGCAGGTCTGCACGCAAGGATTCGAGCCAGAGCAGGCCCGGCCGTTTCTCCGCGGCGCCAAAGATCTCTTCGATCGCCGTTTCGAGATTCTCCGGCGTCTTAGGCTTTAAGACGATGACCTCGAGCCCCCGGAGGCGCGGCGCTCGCGCGCAGCGGGCCGCTAGCTCTTTCGCCGCAAGAGGCCTTTCGGTCAGCAGGAATCCGAGCCAGAAGTCACCCTCGCCCGCGAGATCGATCTGCCGCGACAGCCTTCGCCACTCGGATTCGCCCCGCGGGCCAAGCGGGCCTCCGCCGCCTGATGAGGCGAGATCCTGGCTCACTCCTCGTCCCGAACGCTTTTCGCTTGCTCGATCACGATCTCTCGGATCAGCGGATGCACGTCGTACCACTCGTGCCCGTTGCGGTAGCAGAGCACCATATGGGTATCGAGATAGTGAGCGAAATCGGCCAACTCAGCCTTGGAGCCGAGCGGGGCACGATGAGTCTCGCTGACGTGAGCCAGACGCACAGCGTCGAGATCTGAGACGGGTAGAAACTCGTTGCGAATTTGATGGATCGCGGCCTCGAAGGCCCGATCGCTCACCGGCAGCTTGTCGGAGCGGCGGATGACCTCAGCCACCAGCCGCAGGAGGTCGCGCAGCTGGCCGCCCGAGAGCTCAATGAGACGGTGAAGCCGCTGGCGACTGCGCAGCAGTCTCGACCAATCGCCCCTTTTGTGGATTACCCGTTCAAGGGCGTCATATCCCGGCTGCCAGTGATGATCTCCGTTGCCATCTTCTGTTTCGCTCTCACGCAGCTTGACCGCGGGAAGAGTGTGGAGACCGCCAGGTCCGTAGAGAGCGCCCAGATTGGCGTAGCGGACCTTGAGGAAAGGAGGGACCGTATAAACCACGTGCAGTGCGGGGAGACGGAGCTTGTCAGCGTGGCTGGCGAAGAGTGCCTCTACGGATTTGTGAACCTCCTCAGCGTTGGCTGAAGTTCCGCGGATATGCTCCATTGAGTCGACGAGCAGCACTGTTTCGACTTTGGAGCCGTGCTTCTTCTTCAGGTCTTCGACCGCGTCTCGCAGGAAGCCGCGCACCTCCTCGACCAGCGCAGTGAGGTGGCCGGCCATCTGCTGCTGAAGGCGTTTCTTGAAGGTGGGATCGCTTTTGAGCGCTACCTTGAGATGGACGCCTGGCACTCGGGTATCGAGGGTCGTGGAGGCGACCTCCGCTCCGCTCAAGAACGCGCGAATTCGCTCCCAGTAGCCTTCCTCCAGGCCGTCGTCGTCCAGAAGCGCTGGAGCCGCCAGCGCCCTGCCGAAGGCGCCGGCGAGCGCCATCAAGAAGTCGCTGACGTCGACCTCGGTCGTAAGATTGAGGTGGTCTTCGATATCGATGAGGGCGACCAGGAAACCGGCGTCCTGAAGCCTCTTGCGCAGCCGCCGCAGCTCGGTGCTCTTGCCGGTGCCGCGGAAGCCTGAGAGAAGCTGCACGCTTTCGCCCGGAGTCCACTCGATACCCCGCGCCAGCGGATCCACCGGGTCGACGTCGACAAGATCGGGGTCCTCGTAAAGCGGGACATAGTGCTCATCGCCAGGCTCGAGGGGCTCGCTCTGCAGCTCGCGGAAAAAGGTGCGCAGGAAGTCCGGGTCTTTCATCGAAGACATGGCGAAACTATACAGCCTTGGGTAAGCGGGAGCTTGCGGCAGAGGAGAGGCGTAAACGCGACGTAAGAAGGCCGTATAATGGGCGTGCCGTGAGTGACGAACCCTTTCTACGCCGGATTCTGCACTGCGATATGGACTGTTTCTACGCCCAGGTCCATATGCGTGACGATCCCTCCCTGCGCGGTAAGCCGGTGGTGATCGGCGGCAGCCCGAACGGCCGCGGGGTGGTGGCGGCGGCGAGTTATGAGGCGCGGCAGTTCGGTATTCGCTCGGCGATGCCGGCGGCTCAGGCGGTGAAGCGCTGCCCGCGGGCGGTTTTCTTAAAGCCCGAGTTTCCGCGCTATCGCGACGAGTCAGCGCTGATTTTCGAGATCTTTAGGCGCTTCACGCCGATCGTGCAGCCCGCCTCCCTCGACGAGGCCTATCTCGACCTCACCGATCACCTGGGCTCCTGGCCCACCGCCACGGCCGTGGCCCAGGAGATCCGGCGGCTGGTGCGTCAGGAGCGCGATTTGACGGTCAGCGTGGGCGTCGGACCCAATCGGCTGGTCGCCAAGATCGCGTCGGACTACCACAAGCCCGACGGCCTGACGGTGGTGCGCCCCAACAAGGTGCAGCGCTTCTTAGACCCGCTGCCCGTACGCCGGCTGCACGGCGTGGGCCCGGCGACCGAAGCGCGGCTCGGCAAGCTCGGCATCGAGACCATCGCCGAGCTGCGCGAGCACCCCTTAGAGGAGCTGAGCCAGCGCTTCGGGCGCCACGGCGCCGCCCTGTGGCACCATGCCCGGGGGCTCGACGATCGGCCCGTGCGCACCCACCGCGAGCGCAAGAGCCTGGGCCATGAGCGCACCTACAGTCAGGATCTCGGCACCCTCGAGCAGATGGACGAGCAGATCGACTGGCTGTCGGACAAGGTGGCCGAGGGGCTGCAGAAAAAAGAGCTGCAGGGCCGCACGGTGACCGTCAAGGTGCGCTACCCCGACTTCACCACCCTCACCCGGGCGCGCACCCTCGCCGAGCCGGTCACCGAAGCGCCGGTGATCGCCCAAATCGCCAAGGGCCTCCTGCGCCAAACCGAGGCCGGCACCTCGCAGGACGTTCGGCTGCTGGGCGTGACGGCCTCGGGCTTTGGCGGAGCCGATGAGGTTCTGCAGCTGCCGCTCTTCGACGACGATGAGCTGGTGCCGCCGCCGCCGGCCTCACCGCCAGCGCAAGCGGCGGGCAGGCGGCCGGCGAGGCGGCCGGGCTCGGGTTAGATCACTTGACGCCGGCGGCCAGCCAGTTGATCGGCTTAGCCAGGATCAGGAAGAGGAAACCCGCGCCGATGACGATTGCGGCCACCGTGCCGAAGAGCTGGGACTGCGGCATTTCGTTGATGTAGCCGCCCACCAGGCCGGCGATCAGGTTGCCGAGGGCGGCGCCCATGAACCAGGTACCCATCATTTGAGAGACCATGCGCTCGGGCGCTAGCTTGGTGATGCTCGAGAGGCCGACTGGGGAGAGGCACAGCTCGCCGATGGTGTGGAAGAAGTAGGTGGTCACCAGCCACGTCATCGCGACTTTGGTGCCGTCTTCGGTGTACTGAGAGCCCCAGGCGAGCACCAGGAAGCCGACGCCCATGAGCGCTAAGCCGAGGCCGAACTTCACCGGAATCGAGGGGTTGCGCTCGTTGAGCCACACCCACACGGATCCCAC
>JBCCLG010000674.1:0-3629 GCA_039027015.1 Acidobacteriota bacterium
CGCCCCGGTCGCCGACCCGCGGGTAGGCGTAACCCTTCCGCGCGCACCAGCGGGCGATCTTGCGATAACCCCACTCGAAGAGCAGCCGCTGCCGGGTCGCCTCATCGACCTGCGGCCGATCGTAAAGGCCGGCCCCCTGCCGCTGGCGCTGGGCCTCGTAGAGCAAGACCGCGGTCGCCACCGAAACGTTGAGCGATTCGACCGCTCCCACCATCGGAACGGCGACGGTGCCGTCCACCAGATCGAGCAGCTCGGGGGAGACCCCCGGGCCCTCCTGACCCATCACGAAGCACGTGGGACGCGTGAGGTCGAGCGAGCGGAAGTCGACCGATCGCCCGTCCAGGTGGGCGGCGTAGATGCGGAATCCCGCCCGCCGCAGGGCGCTCGCCGCGGCGTCGTGGCTGTCGTGCACGGTGACGTCCACATAATGCCCTGAGCCGGCGGCGCTCGTCACCTTGGCGCGAAAGCTTCGGGCGTCGCTCGTGCCGTGAATCTCGCCTACGCCCACCGCGTCGCAGGTGCGCATCACCGCCGACACATTGTGGGCCTTCTGCAGGTCGTCGAGCCACACCGTGAGGGTCGGCTGGCGCCGATCGAGAATCGCCGTCAGGCGGGCGAATCGCCGGGGTGTCATGGCGCGATGGTACTACGGAGCAGGTGTTGGGCGTCCTCCTCCGAGGGGCTGAAAAACAGTTCCTAAAAGGTACGGTTTTAGCGGCTGTGGACGGTCTCTGCGCCCAGCATCTGCGCGTTCTTTTCGGTCGAAGACAGAGGTGAACGAGAACAGGCGGCCTGAGTCCCAAGAGCTTGTGAAAAATTTCACAACTGGGGTGGCGTCGGGGCGCGTTAGGTGCCAAAATAAGCGTGCCCGGGTCACCCCCTGTTCTGCGGCCGCCAACGCCGCACCCCCACAAGCCACACTCTCGCCGCCTGGCGATCGCACTCCCCCTCAAGGCGGGGTGCTGGATGCGACATCATCCGCCGCGTGGGTCTGTCGTGTCAGCGAACAGGAGCTACATCACCCGGCAGCATTCCAACCTTTAGTGAGAAAAGCCTGAGGTCGCCCCTTTCCCTGAAAGTGGAGCGCGGGTGCTAGGACTAGCGGAGTCGACATGGCCGGTACGAACGGAGCGGTACACAAAATCAAGAAGGGCCTCGAGCTGCCGATCATGGGCAAGCCCGAGCAGAGAATCGAGTCGGCGCAACAGCCAACCCGCGTGGCGGTGATGGCTGCCGACTACCACGGCATGAAGCCCACCATGCACGTGCAGCCCGGTGACGCGGTGCGTCGCGGGCAAAGGATCTTCGACGACAAGAAAACCCCGGGGGTGATCTACACGGCCCTGGGCAGCGGCACGGTCACGGCGGTCAACCGCGGCGCCAAGCGCGCCCTGCAGTCGGTGGTGATCGAACTCGACGACGGCGAGCGCGCCGGTCGCGGAGAGACCGTGAAGTTCGAGGCTTACAGCGGCAAGCATCCGGCGGGCCTCGGCCGCGAGGAGATTCGAGACCTTCTGGTCGAGTCGGGCCTGTGGACGGCCCTGCGCACGCGGCCCTACAACAAAGTTCCCTCTCCTACCTCGGAAGCGGCCGCTCTCTTCGTGACCGCGGCGGACACCCATCCTCTGGCGCCCGACGTTTCGGTGGTGCTGCAGGGCCGAGACGACGATTTCGAGCGCGGCCTGGTGGCCCTCGGCAAACTCATCGAAGGCACCGTCTACGTGTGCACCGACGAGAAGACCCATGTGCCGATCCCCCAAGACGAGCGGTTTCGCCAGGAGCGCTTCGCCGGGCCGCATCCCTCGGGCACCGTCGGCATGCACATCCACACCCTGCTGCCGGTTGACCGCAACCGCGTTGTCTGGCACATCGGCTACCAGGACGTGGTGGCCATCGGCGTGCTCTTTCAAACCGGCGAGCTCGACGTCACCCGCGTCGTGGCGCTGGCCGGTCCGCCGGTCCAGCAGCCTCGGCTTCTGCGCACGCGCGTCGGCGCCTCGACCGACGATCTGGTGCGCGGCGAGGTGGAGGACGGCGAGATGCGGCTGATCTCCGGCTCCGTTTTTTCCGGCCGCGCCGCCATGGGCGAGGCGCTGGGCTACCTGGGCCGCTACAGCAACCAGCTGGCGGTGCTCGCGGAGGGTCGCGAGCGCGAGTTTCTCGGCTGGATGGCCCCGGGCGCCGACAAATTTTCAATCCTGCCGGCTTTCGTCTCGGCGCTCATGCCGCGCAAGAAATTCGGATTCACCACCTCCACCGGAGGTTCCCCGCGCGCCATCGTTCCCATTGGGCTGTACGAGAAAGTCTTCCCCTTCGACATGGTCCCCACCTACCTGCTCAAGTCCATCGTGGTGGGAGACGTCGAGCACGCCGAGGCCCTCGGCGTCATGGAGCTCGACGAAGAAGACGTGGCCCTCTGTTCGTTCGTGTGCCCGGGCAAGATCGACTACGGCAGGCACCTTCGTGATCTGCTGACTACCATCGAGAAGGAAGGCTGATGAAGGCCCTGAGGAATTTTCTCGACTCGAAGCACGAGCTTTTCGAAAAGGGCGGCAAGCTCGAAAAGCTCTACCCGCTCTGGGAGGCTCAAGACACCTTCCTCTACACCCCGGGCGAGGTGACCGAGGGGGCGTCCCACGTGCGCGACGCTTCCGATTTGAAGCGCATCATGATCGCCGTCTGCGTCGCGCTGGTGCCGTGCATCTATATGGCGATGTACAACACCGGCCTCCAGGCTCACCTGGCGATTTCCGGCGGCGCGCTGCCGCTCGACAACTGGCAGACCAAGGCCATGAATTTCATGGGTCTGTCGTTCGATCCGAGCAACGTGCTCGCCTGCATCATCCACGGCTCGCTCTACTACATCCCCGTGGTGATCGTGACCCTCTTCGTCGGCGGCAACCTCGAGGCCCTCTTCGCGATCGTGCGCAAGCACGAGATCAACGAAGGCTTCCTGGTGACCTCGACCCTCTTTCCGCTGATTCTGCCGCCCACCATCCCGCTTTGGCAGGTTGCGATCGGCATCGCCTTCGGCGTGGTGGTCGGCAAAGAAATCTTCGGCGGCACGGGGATGAACGTGCTCAACCCGGCGCTCACCGCCCGGGTCTTCCTATTCTTCGCCTACCCGGCCGAAATCTCCGGCGACAAGGTGTGGATCGCCGCCCAGACCTCCCCCGACGGCTACACCGGCGCCACCTGGCTGGCGGAAGGCGCGGTGGGCGGTCAGGCCGCCATCGAGCAGACCATCTCCTGGCGTGACGCCTTTATCGGTCTGGTTCCTGGCTCCATGGGCGAGACCTCCACTCTAGCCTGCCTGTTCGGCGCCGCTGTTCTCATCGCCACCGGCGTCGGCTCCTGGCGCGTCATGGCCGGAGCGCTGATCGGCGCCCTGGGCGTGACCACCCTTCTCAACGCCATCGGCTCGCAGACCAACCCGCTGATCGAGGTGCCTTTCTACTGGCAGATGGTGCTCGGTGGCTGGGCCTTCGGCGTCGTCTTCATGGCGACCGACCCGGTGTCCGCGGCCCAGACCGACAAAGGACGCTGGATCTACGGCATCCTGGTCGGCGTGCTGGCGATCGTCATTCGCGTGCTCAACCCGGCCTACCCCGAAGGCATCATGCTCGCCA
>JBCCLG010000675.1:0-3624 GCA_039027015.1 Acidobacteriota bacterium
CTCAAGACCTTCACTCAGGATCTGGTGCAGATGGCGTCCGACGGCGAGATCGATCCCCTGATCGGCCGACAGAATGAGCTGGCGCGCACCCTTCATATCCTCCAGCGGCGCCGCAAAAACAATCCGCTCTACGTGGGAGATCCCGGCGTTGGCAAAACCGCTTTGGTCGAAGGCCTGGCCCTGCGGATCGCCTCCGAGGACGTGCCCGAGCAGTTCCAGGACCTGCGCGTCTTCAGGCTCGACATGGGCGCTCTGCTGGCGGGCACTCGCTATCGCGGCGACTTCGAGAATCGCCTCAAGGCGGTTCTTCAGGGCCTCGAAGAGCTGGACCGGCCCGTACTCGCCATCGACGAGATTCACACGGTGATCGGAGCCGGCAGCGCAGGACGCGGCACCCTCGACGCCTCAAACCTCCTCAAGCCCGCCCTGCAGCAAGGCACGATCCGCTTTGTGGGAGCCACCACCTGGGACGAGTATCGCCAGGTCTTCGAAAAGGACGCTGCGCTTTCGCGCCGCTTCCAGAAGGTCGAGGTCGCGGAGCCCTCCGTGGAAGAGACCGTCAAGATCTTCAGGGGCCTCCAGGACCGCTACGAAGGGCACCACGGAGTGCGCTACACCAAGACCGCCATCCAGGCGGCGGCCGAGCTAGCGGGCAGGTATCTGCGCGATCGCAGGCTGCCGGACAAGGCCATCGATCTTCTCGATGAAGCCGGAGCCGCCGTGGCCCTGCAGAAAAGAAAGCAGGTCGGCGTGCCCGAACTCGAGCGGGTCCTCTCGACCATGGCGCAAATCCCCGAGCGACGGGTCAAGGGAGGCGACCGCGAACGCCTGCAGAACCTCGAGACCGAGCTCAAGCGGGTGGTCTTCGGCCAGGAGCAGCCGATCGGCAAGCTGGTGGCCGCCATCAAGGTCGCTCGAGCGGGCCTGCGCGATCCGCAAAAGCCCATGGGCGCCTTTCTCTTGACCGGCCCTACCGGGGTTGGCAAAACGGAGGTCGCCAAGCAGCTCGCCGAGGTCATGGGCGTGCGCTTCATGCGCTTCGACATGAGCGAGTATATGGAGCAGCACTCGGTCTCCAGGCTGGTGGGGGCCCCGCCGGGCTACGTCGGCTACGACCGCGGCGGCCTTCTGACCGAGGCAGTCTCCAAAAGTCCCCACGCCGTGCTTCTCCTCGACGAAATCGAAAAGGCCCACCCCGACGTCTTCAACATGCTTCTTCAGATCATGGATCACGGGACCTTGACCGACACCAACGGCAAAGAGGCCGACTTTCGATCGGTGGTCCTGCTGATGACCTCCAATATCGGCGCCCGCGAAATGTCCACCCGAGCGCCTGGATTCGGCGACACCAAGGGAATCTCCGAGGCCCGCGGTGACGAGGCCTTTGAGCGGCTCTTCAGCCCCGAATTCCGCAATCGACTGGACGGCCGACTGCAGTTCAACGAGCTCTCGCCCGAGGTGATGGGTCAAATCGTCGACAAATTCATCGCCGAGCTGGAGGTCCAGCTCCGAGCCAAAAAGGTTCGTGTCGAGGTCACCGACGCCGGCCGCGACCTCCTCGCCAAACTCGGCTACGAGCCCGCCTTCGGAGCGCGCCCGCTGGCCCGCGTCATCGAGCAGAAAATCAAGGCGCCGCTCACGGACGAGCTCCTGTTCGGCGCGCTCGCGGACGGCGGCACGCTGAAAGTCGACGCCGAGGGGGGTGAGGTGGCCCTGGGCTTCGGCGCCGCCAAGCGCTGAACGCCGGCTCTTACTCGTAGCGCTCGAGAACCGTCTCGACGCGCTCCAGGATCACGTCCGCCTTCTCCTCCGGCATGACCTCGCCCTCAAAGGACCTCAGCTCCCGCAGCAGCTCTTCGAGGGTGCTCCGCTCGGTTTCCGTGAAGCGCTTGGCGCCGTAGCCGTCCGCCACCCGGGACACCGCGTCGCGCAGCTCGCTCTTCTTCTCGCTTTCAAGGTCGACCCGAGAGAGGCTGAGGGCGTGACGCGCCTCGAAGAGGCTCGCCTGAATCTGCGGTTGGAAGATGAAGAGCACAACGAGCAGCAAAAACGCGACGGCTAGGCTTCGAATCATGGGTGGACTCCGCGAAATCGTACTCTTATGGCACTTAGAGTATACAGCCGAGGCGCTCGGGATCGCCGGGGCGCTCCGGGACGGCGTCCCTTCCTATCGCTCGAGCCCTTGAATCCTGTGAAGAGTCTCCCCCCGGCTCGAGCTGAGAACGATACGGCGCCTCCCCGGACCGCTCGCCTCGAAACGCACCCTGGATCCGGCCCAGGCGCCGCGGGCGACCACGAACTGATCCGCGAGCGACAGCAGAGGCATCGCCGTATCGCCGCGCCGAAGGGTCGATTGGCCGTCGCCTAGAGCCACCTCCCACCCTTGCTCGTAGAGGCCCAGCCACGGCCGAATGGAGGAATCCGAGACCGGGCCGACGCCCTCGGAGACCCCTTTCACGCCGCGAAGCCAGCTCTCGTGATCGAGCCGATGGGCTACGGTTCCGGGTCGCCCGAGAAGACGGGACAGGAAGGCGTCGCGCACCTCGCGGGTGAACTGCCTCCCGCCGACCCTGCCGTCGAGGTTGGCGAGAACCACCAGCCCGACCCCGCGACTCGGGAGCAGACCGAGGATCCCCGAGTAGCCCTCGACGCCGCCCTCACCGCCGACCCAGCGCTCGCTCCCGGGCAGGAGAACGGTGCGCCATCCGGCGCCTCCAAGGCAGCACTCCTCGGCCAAAGGCCAGGCGGTCTCCATCGGCTCCCCGGCACATCGGACTCCCGCGAGACTCGCGCCGCGGCTGATCGCCAGGTTGCGCTCCGACGCCACTCTCTTGCCCGACTGCGCCACCCCGCCACTCAAATGAGCGATGAGAAAGCGACCCAGATCCTCGGCTGTTGAGACCACACCCGCGGAGGGCGCGCCCGCGGCGGCGGCCGGAAAGCCGATGACCTCCGGGGAGCCCTCGAGAGTCCACCCATGGGGCGCCGCAAAGTCCTCGGCGAGAGTGGGAAGCCTGTGCGCCACCGCGCTGCGGGCCATGCCGGCCGGGCTGAAGAGGCGGTCTCGCATCAGCCGCTTGAAACCGCTCGTCGGGTCCTGCCCGCCCGCTGCCAGGGCGCCGTAGAAGACCGCGGAGAATAAGTCGCGCGTCGGGCCGCCCCCAGTCCCTTCGGACGCCGGCACAGCCAACGGGGCTATGGGCGAGCCGTAAGGGTCGCTCGAGGCGGCGGCCCGGGCGAGGCTGAAGGCCAGCTCTCCGCGCGCCGCCTGCGCTTCGCTCCCCGGGTCCGGCCCCGCCAGCGACCTAGACGGCGCAAGGTCGAGAAGCTGAGCCTCTTCGGATGAGAGCGACAGCGACTCCGTCCAGCTGAGTCGTCCGTCATCCACCAGGGCCGCCAGCGCGGTCGCGCTCAGGAGCCGCGACAGGCCACCGATGCGGTAGAGGCTGCCGGCGCCCATCGGCGGATCCCGCCCGGCGAATCGGACCCCGAAGCCCCGAGCAAAAACCTCGTGGTCACCCGAGATCACCACCACCGAGGCGCCCGGCACGCCGAAGCGGTCAAGCGCCGCCTCGACCTCCGCGTCGAAGCCTTCGAGAAGAGCCCGATCGAAGAATTCAGGAG
>JBCCLG010000676.1:0-3623 GCA_039027015.1 Acidobacteriota bacterium
CGGGGTCGACGGCGCCTGAATCTTCCGGCGCCGAAGGCTGCTCGTCGAGCGGCACGGAGCGGCTGCGAGCGCGCCCGCGCATCAGATCGAGGGCCGCGTTGACCGCCGACCGATGAAGGTAGGCGCCCGGGCTGGGAGAGAGGTCCAGCTCGTCTTGCCGCCGCAGCAGCCTGATGAAGATGGTTTGGAGAACGTCCTCGGCGTCCTGGGAGTTGCCGGTGACCCTGTAGGCCGCGGCAAAGACCTTGCCGTGGTAGCGCTGGAAGATCGACTCCAGCTGTTCGCTGGGCGCCGGCAGCGGCGAATTTGCGGGGCGGGTATGGGCGACGAGCACGTTTTTCTCCTCCTTCATCTCACCAACGCTCTCCCCGGCGGGGTCTTACGTCCCGCGGTCATTTTTCTTGGGCAATGTGAAGCGGAGGATCCCGCGATCAGCCCTCGCGCGCTTTGGCGATCTGCCGCTCCAGGGTCCTGAAGCTGATCAGACCCCTGAATTTCTTGCTCAGGCGCATCTCTTCGTCGAGAACCAGCGTGTAGGGAATGGCCGAGCCGCCGTAGCGCTCGAAGAGCCCCGTGTCGCCGAGCATCACGGGGTAGTCGATGCCGTGCTCCGCCACGAAGGGACGCACCACCTGGGCGCCCTCGCGGTCGAGGTTGATCGAGACGACCCGCGCCCCCTGCTGGCGATGGAGCTTTTGCAGGCTCGGGATTTCGCGCACGCAGGGGCCGCACCAGGTCGCCCAAAAATTGACCACCACCGGCCCCTGGCCGCGCAGCTCTTCGCTCGACAGGCGGCCGCCCTCGAGCAGCTCGAGATCAAAGGGCGGGATCGGCTGGCCGACCATCAGCGCCCCCTCGGGCGGCGCGCATCCGAGGGCCGCGGCGAGCGCGAGGAGGAGAGCCGGAAGCCGCCAGGCCGACCGGCAGCGCGCGCTGATACCGGCGCCGGAGCCGCTCACGCCCAGCGCCTCAATTCCAGCTTGGCCACCGCCTCGCGGTGCACTTCGTCGGGGCCGTCGGCCAGGCGCAGGGTGCGGGCATGAGCCCAGTGATAGGCCAGGTGGGTATCCTGGCTGACGCCGGCTCCGCCGTGCGCCTGGATCGCCCGGTCGAGCACCCGCAGGGCCACCTGCGGAGCCACCACTTTGATCATGGCGATCTCGCTCCTGGCCACCTTATTGCCCACCGTGTCCATCATGTGGGCGGCCTTCAGGGTGAGCAGACGAGCCTGCTCGATCTCGAGGCGAGAGTTGGCGATATCGGCGCGCAGGGTGCCCATCTCGGAAAGCTGGCGGCCGAAAGCGCGGCGGGCGGAGGCGCGGCGGCACATGGTTTCGAGGGCCCGCTCGGCCATGCCGATCAGGCGCATGCAGTGGTGAATGCGCCCCGGGCCGAGGCGTCCCTGGGCGATCTCGAAGCCGCGACCCTCGCCGAGGATCATCTGGTCGGCGGGCACGCGCGCTTTGTCGAACACGACCTCGGCGTGGCCGTGGGGCGCGTCGTCGTAGCCGAATACCGTGAGCATGCGGCGGATCTCGACGCCCGGCGTGTCGAGGGGTACCAGGATCATGGAATGCCGGCCGTGGCGCGGGACCTCGAGGCCGCCGCTGCGCCCCAAGACGATCGCCACGCTGCAGCGCGGGTCGCCCGCTCCCGAGGTCCACCATTTTCTGCCGTCGACCACGTAGTGATCGCCGTCGCGGGTGATCGAGGTCTCGATATTGGTGGCGTCCGAGGAGGCCACATCGGGCTCGGTCATGGCGAAGCACGAGCGGATCTCGCCGCGCAGGAGGGGCGCCAGGTAGCGCTCCTTCTGCTCCTCGCTGCCGTAGCGCTCGAGCACCTCCATATTGCCGGTGTCGGGCGCCGAGCAGTTGAAGATCTCGGGCGCGAAGACGACCCGCCCCATGATCTCGCAGAGCGGGGCGTATTCGAGGTTGCTGAGGCCGGCGCCTAGCTCACTCTCCGGCAGAAAGAGATTCCACAGACCCTCGGCCCGCGCCTTTTCTTTGAGCGGCTCGAGCAGCGGCGAAGGCTGCCAGCGGTCCCGCGCCTTTTCGAGGTCCTCGAAGAACCGACTCTCCATCGGGTCAACGTGGCGCTCCATGAAGGAGCCGAGACGCTCCATCAGCTCGCGGGTTTTGGGGCCGGCCACAAAGACCGCGTCAGGCGTCGAAGCGCTCGGGCTCATGGATTCTCCCTCGGGGTCCTTCCTCATACGCCCGGAAGCATATCCGACGGGCCGCTTCGGGCCGGCGCGCCGCGGCGGCTGCGCCTGGCCCGCTCCGCATCCTCAAACCGATTTTCTTGAGCGACCTCGAGCGCGGGGACCTCTCGGAGTAGTCGGGCTCCCAGCCCCGAGAAGTGCGGGCCTGAGCTAACCTTAGCCTAGGCCCGACTCTGCCGGGCGCTCGTCCGGCACCTAGCCCCTTCACCGAGGCCACTCGCGGGGGAGGGGCTTTCCACTTCTCGAGGAGAATCGACTTGCGCCCATCGCCTATTTCCAAGCTCTTTCGCTTTCTGGCCCTGGCCGCGGGCGCGGCTGCGCTGGCGTCCTGCGCCGCCGAGCCCGAGAGCGCTTCTCGCGCGCAGGGAGACGGCGTTTTCGAGGAGGCGCTCACGGCCTCGTTCGACCGCTTTGAATACCGGGGCTCAGACGCCGTCTTCGATCGCCCCCTTTCGGCGGATCAATATAGAAATCCGATCCTCGCGGGCTTTTATCCAGACCCCAGCGTCGTCAGAGTCGGCGACGAGTACTACATGACCCATTCGACCTTCGGTTTCTATCCGGGTCTGCCGGTCTTCAAGAGCCGCGATCTGGTCCACTGGGTTCAAATCGGCAACGCCATCGACCGGCCTGAGATGATGGATTTCACGGGAATGCACCTGGGCTGGAACGGCCTCTACGCTCCGACCCTCGAGTACCACCGGGGATCGTTCTACATCATCAACACCTGCGTGGGCTGTGGAGGCAACTTTGTGATCTCCGCGTCAGACCCCGCGGGCCCGTGGTCCGATCCGGTGTGGATCAGCGAGATCGCGGACGTTGGCGGAATCGATCCGCAGATGTTCTTCGAGAACGACCGCGTCTTCATCGTCAATCACGAGATGCCGGAAGGGCCCGAACTCTATGACGGCCATAGAGCCCTTTGGATCCGGGAAGTCGACCCTCAAACCTACGAGATCCTGGGCATGAAAAAGATGATTGTCGACGGCGGCATCAACCACCTCGTGGAGAAGCCCGGCTATGTGGAGGGCCCGCATCTCTACAAAGTCGGCGACTTCTATTATCTATCGGCTCCGGAGGGCGGTACGGGCCTCGACCACAGGCAAACGATTTACCGCGCAGGCGATGTGTGGGGACCCTATGAACCGTATGCAAACAACCCCATTCTGACCCAGCGCACCCTCGACCCCGCTCGCCCGGACCCCATCACATCGACCGGCCATGCCGACATGGTCGAGACTCAGAATGGCGAATGGTGGGCGGTATTTCTGGGGACTCGAAACTACGACACCATTCACTTCGCGACGGGTCGGGAGACGTTCCTGCTGCCGGTCACGTGGACCGACGACGGATGGCCGGTGATTTTGGAGGCGGGCCTTGAGGTGCCCTACATCTC
>JBCCLG010000677.1:0-3615 GCA_039027015.1 Acidobacteriota bacterium
CGACCACCTGAGCGGCCCTCGGCCTAAAGGAGGAGAGACGCTCGAGGGTTTCGTGGAGCGCGAGAGCGTCGACCGCGGAGGCCCCTCGGGCCGAGTCCGCGAGGGTGTTGACGAGCGTCACGCGGTCCTCGCGGCCCGCCCGCTTCTGGGCTGCCTTACGCCGCGCGTGGTCGACCAACACCTGGCGCATGGCCTTGGCCACCAGGGCAAAGAAGTGGGCCCTATTCTCGATGCCGGCAGGCGCGCTCCCCATCAGCCGGACGTAAGCTTCGTTCACCAGCGCCGTAGGCTGCAGGGTATGGCCGGCCGGCTCGCGGCGAAATTGGTGACGCGCGAGCTCTCGAACCTGCCGGTAGACGATCGACCAGAGCTGGGCGAGCGCCTGCTCCTCGCCGCCCTGCCATCGCTCCAGAAGAACCGTCAGCTCCGCTGGTGAGGTCTCAGTCGGTGAGGCTTCAGTCATTGGTCCCGCTCCTCGCCAGACGGAGGACCTCCAGGTAGGCGGCGTGATCGTCTTCGGCCAGCACCCGCAGCTCGTGACCTTCCTGATGGACTCTTTGCCGGATGGCCAACGCCTGGCCGTAGAGCTCGCCGGCGCGAACCAGATCGTCGCGGTCGGGGTCGGCACGATCTCGAGAGACGCCGGCGAGTCCCCAATAGGTCCAGGCGGCTGTAGCGCTTTCGGGCCCGTGGTGCTCTATGAAGAAATCGTGCACTCTCAAAAGATGTCGCTCCGCCTCGTCGAGCCGGCCGAGCTTCCATTCGGAAAGGCCGATGCCGAGAAGCGCAGCCGGCGCGCCGGGTTCGCCCGGGACGAGAGAGTCGCCAGAACGACTCAAGGCGGCGCGATAGTGCTCGATGGACTTGGCAGGGTCGCCGCTCATCCAGGCGATCCAGCCGAGGCGAGTGATCAGACGAATCTCCATACTGAGATTGGTCTCCGGCTGCGCGCGGACGATGGCGAGGGCCTCCCTCGTGGCTGCCTCGGCTTCGGGCCAGCGCCGCTGGTGGCGCTGAACGGTCCCCAGCTGCTGCAGGGCCCACGCCACCTGGCTGTGCTCGTCGCCGTAAACCTGGCGCCGGATTTCGAGGCTGCGGATACAAAACCCGGCGGCAGCCTCGAACTGCTGGCGGTCGCGCGCCAGGGTGCACAGGCTTTCCAAGCTCGCGGCCACGTGCGGATGCTCGGTTCCCAGAGCTTCCTCGCGGAGGCGGAGTGACTCGAGGAAAAGCTCTTCGGCCTCCTCGAGACGGCTGCGCTGCATGTACACGACGCCGAAGGCATCGAGGCAGCGCGCCCGATCTTGGGAGGTGCCCACGCGACGCCAGATCGGGCAGGCGCGGGCAAAGTAGTTCTCGGCCCTATCGAAGTCACTGGCCCGGAAGGCGAGGACCCCGAGATGGTAAAGGGTCCGCGCTAAATCTGAAGCCGAGCTATCCGTAGCGGCAGCGGACTTCTCCTGCTTCTCTTGAATGTGAAGAGCCTGCTCGTACAGCGAGGCCGCTTCCTTATTCTTGCCGGCAAAAGCCTTCATCGAGGCCAAGCCATGCAGCGTCTGCGCGATCTCGCTGTGGTTCTCTCCAAGCTCCTGCCGGAAGAGATCCAGCGCGGATTGGAGCATGGCTTCGGCGGCGGCGTAGTCGCCCAGATTGGCGTAGATGTCGCCCACGGTGCGGCTCAGCCGCGCGCGGGTCAGCGGTTGATCGGCGAGGTCACTCGATTCGAGGCGAGTTCTTCCTTGTTCCAGGAGTTCGCGGGCCGTCAGCTCATTACCGAGGGCGCGGTTGGGGTCGGACTGCTGAAAGAGATCGGTCAAAAAGCGCGAGAGTTCCTGGGCCTCATCGAGGGCCAGCCGCGTCGTCTGGGCTTCCTCACGGGCGCGCAGCAGGCCGAACGTGGTGCCGATCGTGCCGGCGAGAACGCCGAGAATCGCGATCGTCACCGCCGCCACCCTTCCGCGGCGACGGCGGGCGAGGAGCCTCATATGGTGCCAGAGCGGGGCTTCCCGCACCTTCACCGGCCGAGAGTTGAGATAGCGCTCGAGGTCGGCCGCCAGATCCGCCACGCTTGCGTAGCGCTCCTCCCGAGAGGGCTTTATCGCTCTGGCGATCACCGCATCGAGATCGCCGCGAATGAGGCCCATCCAGCGCTTTTTCTCCGCCGCGCCGGCTAAGTTCAGCCTGGAGCCCGAGACCCTCTGACTCGGCGCGGAAATCTCGCCTCTCCGGATGCGTTCCATCAGCGCCTCAAGCTCTCCGCCCCGGTGCTGAAAAGGGCGTGTCCCAGACACCATCTCGTAGAGCAGGAGCCCCAGGGCATAGACGTCGGATCGCGTGTCGACGTCGCCATCGAACGATTCCGGACTCATGAACTCGGGGGTGCCGTTCACTCCCCCGCCCTCGCTCACCCCAGCCACGCCGGCGGGGCGATCGAGGACCTCCGAGATGCCGAAGTCGATGACCTTGACGGACGCCTTGCCGTCGAGATCTCGAATCAGCACGTTGCTCGGTTTGAGATCGAGATGAACGATCTGCTTCTGGTGGGCGTGGCTCACCGCGGCACAGACCTCAAGGAAGAGCCGCAGTCGCTCCTCGAGATTCGCGGGTCGATCGGCCAGGTAGGCGTCAATGGTTCGACCGTCGATCCACTCCATCGCGAAATAGGGAGTGCCGTCGGCCGTGAGGTCGGCCTCAAAAAGCTGCGCGATGTGGGGATGGCTGAGGCGCGCCAGCGTCTGCTGCTCGACCCCGAAGCGCCGCAGGGCATGCGCTGACATACCGTCCGAACGGATCAGCTTGAGAGCGACGCGGCGTTCAGGCGCTCCCTGCTCGGCAAGGAAGACCTCGCCCATACCGCCTCGTCCGAGGGATTCGAGCAGCCGATAGCGGCCGATGGTTTGGCCTGGCTGCCACGGTTCCGAAGGCCCGTCGTTCTCCGCCTGCTGGGCGGGAAGAGAGGTCGCGTCCTCCCAAGCCGGACGGCCTAAGAAGGCCTCCGCCCGGTCTCCGCGCTCGAGCGCATCCAGCAGGTCGTCCACGCGAACCGGGCCGCCTTGGCACGCCTCGAGAGCCCGAGCTCGGCGCTCCGAAGGTGGCCAGTCCGCTGCTTCGGCCAGCAGCTCGAAGAAGTGCGCGTCCGCGTCGTTGCTCATGCCCTGGAATCAACCCGCATCTCATGCTATCCCACCAGCCGCCAACTTCCGCGCGAGTCGACGATGGCGGGGGGCTCGCTGAGGGCATTCGGCTCAAAAAAGCATGAATTGGATGTCCAGGTTTGCCGCAGGTTCCCGCAGGGACAGGTAAAGGCCTCTTTCTTGCTTTGAACCTGTCCTGTCCAAGGAGACTTTCATGATCCCGACCCAGTCGCGATCGAGCGCCCGCGTCGCGGTCCTGCTAGCCGCGTGCGCCCTTCCGATCACGGGCGCCCCGCCCGCACACGCCGCCACGATCGCGGTGACCACCACTGCCGACGTCATCGCCGTCGACGGTTTGTGTTCTCTGCGCGAGGCGGTCACCGCCGCTAACACCAACCTGCCGTTTAATGATTGCCCGACGGGCGAGGCCGGTCCGGCCATAGACGTCATCGAGCTGGCGGCCGGCACCTATACGCTCACC
>JBCCLG010000678.1:0-3612 GCA_039027015.1 Acidobacteriota bacterium
CGCGCGGCGGCCGACTGCGGTCCGGAGTCGGAGGTGGCGTCGTCGATTCGCTCGACCCTCACCCTCGAATTTGTCGACCGCAGCGACCTGCCCGACGTGCTGGTGCCCCTCGAGGCGGAGCTCGACAACACGGTGGGCCTCCTCGAAGCCCTCCCGCTGGTGGTTCGCGCCGGCCAGCGATTGCGGGTGGAGGTCGGCCTCGGGGGCGCCGGGGAGGAGGCGTATCGAGTCAAGGTCGCGGGGGAGTGGCCCTCGGATCTCGAGATCGGCCTGGTGACCTCGACCTTCGGCCGCCCGCCGGAGGAGGAAGCCGCCGCGACGTCCTCCGGCGTTTACCGGGGAGCGGAGTCCGAGGGCGAGGGCCGGCAGGTTTTCCTGCAGGTGGAGGCGGCGCGGTGCTGCCCTACGGGAAACTTCTTCGCCCGGCTTGAGGCAGAGCCCTCTTCCGGGGGCGGCCAGCGATTCCGCAAGCCCCTCGAGATCGAGGTCACCGGCGACGCGTGGACCTGCTGGCTGCCGCGGATCCTCTCGGCCTTGATCGGGCTCCTGGTCTTCCTCCTGACGCTTTACGTTTTCAACATTTTCGCCAACAGCAGGTTTATCGCGGCGGAGGAGTTGAGCAGCCAGCTCGCGCTCCTCAAGTGGGACGACTACGGCGGCACCCAGCGCGATAGCCGCCGGCAGGACTCCATCCGGCAGATGGTGCGCAAGAAACTGAGCTTCCGGGCGAGAGCGAGCGCGTGGTGGCGGGCTAAGCCGTGGCGGTTCGGGCTGCCCAACGGGAGCTACGAGGAGTCCGTCGAGCTCTCGCTCTACGCCAAAGGAGACGTCAACCTGACGATCCTGTCGCCGGTCGGCGAGCCGGATCTTCACCGCTCCCTCCAGGAAGATCCCGAGCGCGGTCGAGGCCGCCTGTACGCCAGCTCTGTGGGCGGCACGCTGACGTTCTTCGGGGTGCCTGGGCCGCGGGGCCGCCTCTCAGGGGCCCTGGTGGCCGAAGGAGATCAGCACCTCCTTTGGGACGGCGATGGGGAGGACGCCGCGCCGCCGCCCAGGCTCGTGGAGGTTCGCCGAAAGCTCCGGTTGATCGATCCGCTCGCCGAAAAGCAGGAGGGAAAGGTCGCCGGCTGGGAGGTGGGTTAGCGACCTCTCGGTTTTTACGCCCGGTTTGTTTGAGAGCTTTATTTGAAAATCTATTGGATGGAAAGGGAGAGGGGTTTGAATCGTGAAGAAAGATAGGAATTTGATCGTCGAAGACCTGCTGGTCAAACCCAGCGCCGTTTCGCCCATGCTCTTTGTGGGTCTCGGGGGCTGCGGCTGTCGCATGGTGGCGAGGATTTCGCGTCACTTGAGGCAGCTCCCCGACTACGAGGAGCGCTATCGCAGCCTGGTCAAAATCGCCCTGGTCGACACCAACGTCAACGATCTCGAGTCCTATCGAGAGATCGCGGACGAAACCTTTTTGGTCAGCGACTTCGAAAAAGAGCAGTACGCCAACCTGGCGGCCGGAAAGGATTTTCTCGAGGCCGACGAGTTCTTCACCCAGTGGGTGCCGGCCAACTATCGCTTCCGCACCGGCGACACATCGGGCGCCGGGCAAATCCGTATCGAATCGCGGCTCGGCGTCTACTACCAGATGAAGCATAAGGAGTTCGTGCCTCGCTTCCGGCGCCTGCTGGAGGATCTGAAATCGCACGAGCACGGCCACCGGCGCCTCGACACCTCGGAAATCCGCATCGTGATCTGCTATTCGGTGGCCGGCGGTACCGGATCGGGCTGCCATCTGCCGATCGCCTACATGCTGCGCGAGCAGGCCGAGGACCTGGGCAAGCCGAGGGTTCTTGGTGTGGCGGTGATGCCGGCGGTCTTCGAAGATAAAACGGGCATCAATAAAGACGGAACGTTCGCCAACGGCTACGCCGCGCTCAAGGAAACCGAGCATTTGATGAAGCTCGGGGCTCCGGAATCGAGGTTCTTTCCCAAGGACGGCCTCGACTTTCACTTCAATCCTTCCGATCAATCGGATCCGAAGGTGCGCGTGCGGCCCTTCGAATTTCTTTACATCATCGACAAGCCCGAGAGCTTCAGCGTGCCCAATCCGGTGGACGCCGCCGCCGACGGTCTCTCCCTGCAGTTCTTCTCGCCGCTCTTTGCCGAGCAGATGTCGGACTACGACAACTACACCCAGCATCAGCGCTTCCTGGTGCCCCAGGACTTCGGGAAAAAGGGCATCATCGGCTTCACCAGCTTTTACGGCTCGTTCGGAGCCGCCGTGCTGAGAGTTCCCAGCGAGGGTCTCCTGAACTACTGCAGCCAGGCGGCGGCCCTGGGACTGATGCGCGCCAGCTTTCTGGGCGAAATCCCCGGTGATCCCGTCTTCCAGACCCTGCGCGCCCACCGCGAGCGCTTTCACGAGGTGAAGCTGAAGGACGACGACGACGGCAAGGCGATTCCCGAGATCGACTTCCGGCGCAAGGAAAGCACCGTGCGCGACAGGCTGCGCGATCGCCTCTTCATGAAGCGGATTCGGCTGCTGGCCGCCGCCGAGGCCAACGGCCAGAAGGAGGCCCGGTTTACGGCCCTCTGCCGCCACGGGCATCGCCTGGGGGAGCGGCCGACCCTCGAGGGCGGCTTCGAGTTTCGGCAGGATCGCATCAAAGAGGAGCGGCCCCAGCTGACGGATGACGGCATGCGCTACTCGATCGGCGGGGTGCGGCTGCCGCTTCTCGCCGGCAAGCGGCCGGGGACCGAAGCGGAGATTCTCAAGAAGGCCCGCTCCGCCATCGAGGACGAGCGGCCGTGGAACTCGGCCGAAGGCGGCATCACCGTGGCGGAACTCAAGACGCGCGCCGAGACCTGGGTGCAGGATTACCGGATGGCGGGTCAGCGGATCGTTCGCCACGGCTTCTCCGAGGGCACCTTCGCCTACCCCGGAATGGACGAGCTGGTGGATCTCGGCTTCATGAAGACCCGCGCCGGCGAAGTGGAGCTGGCCGCCAAGCGCTACGCGGTGCTGCGCCTTCTGGAGGAGGTGCAGTGGGGTCTGTCTCGGCCCGAGCGCACGGAGATCAGCATCGCGGGTAAATCCGACTCGGACCGCATCAAAGAGAAGGACGCCCCGGCGATTTACAAGCAGTTCGATAGCCTCGCCCAGGAGCGGGCTTTCGAGGACGTCAAGATTTCCTTTCTCGAGCGGCTGGGCGAGCTCAAGGCCCGGCTCGATGAATTCGCCAGGGTCCAGCGCACCCTCGAGCAGGGCTTTGCGGATCTCGAGAGGCAGCAGAACCGCCGGCTCGAGAGGCTGCGCGAGCGAGGAGACGTCTCGGTCGACGAGTCCAAGCCGACCTACGTGCTCTCCGCGGAGGCGCTGCAGGCGGAGGACGGGCGGCGGCTGTGGGACTTCTATTACGAGGATAAAGTCAGCGGTCAGCCCGACCTCAGCCTGAGCAGTCGGCGCATCCAGACGGTTTTGAGCGACACCGTGACCGACCTGAGCCTCCTCGCCTCGGAGACCAGCACCTCGGTGCGCCTCGAGCAGCTCTTCGACTCCCTGCGCGAGCACACCCGCGAGGTGCTCAAGAGCCGAATCCTGGGGGATCCCTACTCCTCCGA
>JBCCLG010000679.1:0-3605 GCA_039027015.1 Acidobacteriota bacterium
GATCCTGGAGCAGGCCCCTGAGCGCCCGGCCAGGGAGGCGGTGGCCGCGGCCGAGCCGAGGATTCTCGCCCTCTCCGCCCACACCGCCACGGCCCTGGACGCCCTGTCGGCGAGCGTCGCGGACCGCCTGGAGGCCGCCGGCCAAAGCCCCCGCGTCTCCGGCGCCCCCGACCCTCTAACCGCGGGCCGCCGCGTTCTTGCCGACGCGGCCTTCACCCTGGCGCGCGGGCGCCACGCCCTGCGAGTGAGGCGCGCCGTGGCGGCGCGAAGCCTCGAGGAGGCCATCGTCGGCCTGAGGCGCACGCGCACCGCCCCTCGGGGCCCGCGCCCTGCCGGGGCCGCCGTGAGCTTTCTCCTCCCCGGCCAGGGAAGCCAGCGGCCGGGCATGGCGCGCCGCGCCTTCGAGGAGTCGAGGGAGTTTCGCGAGGCGCTCGGCCGCTGCGGCGAAATCATCCGCGAGTTGGCGGGCTGGGACCTCGAGTCTTTGCTCATCGAGGGATCCGCCGATGAGCTGCAGCAGACCCGCTTCACTCAGCCCGCGCTCTTCGCCGTGGGCGTGGCCCTCGCCGCGCGCTGGCGGGCGACGGGCGATGAGCCCGCGGCGCTTCTCGGTCATAGCGTGGGCGAGCTGACCGGGGCTCACCTGGCGGGGGTCCTGAGCCTCGAGGACGCCCTGCGGGTGGTGCTGGCGCGAGGCCGCTGCCTGCAGGCCATGGCGCCGGGAGCCATGGTCGCGGCGTGCCTCGGGGAGAGCCAGGCGCTCGATCTCGTGGCGTCCCTCGAGGCGGAGGGCGCCCCGAAGGGCCGCCTTGAGCTGGCGGCGATCAACGGGCCCGAGCGTTCGGTGATCGCCGGCCCCGAGGGCGCGATCGCCGGCCTGGAGCAGGCGCTGGACGGTCGCGGGCTCCGCTGGCGGCGCCTCCGCACCTCCCACGCCTTCCACTCCGCCACGGTCGACGCCGTGCAGGACGACCTGCGCCGGGTCCTTCGGGAGGTGACGCTCCACGCGCCGCGCGTGCCGCTGATCTCGAACCTCAGCGGCGCGTGGCTGACGCCCGCCGAGGCCACGGACCCCGAGTATTGGGTGCGCCACGCGCGACGCGCGGTGCGCTTTGGCGACGGTCTCAAGACCCTCCTGGGCGACGTTCCCGGGGTCCTGCTCGAGCTGGGGCCGGGCTCCTCCCTGTGCGCCCTGGCGCGCGAGCATCCCGCCTTCGATGCGCAAAATCACGCCGCCTTCCCGTGCCTGGCGATCGGCGAGGGCCAGGCGGGCTGGGCGGATGCCGTGGCGGGCGCCTGGAGCCGCGGCGCCGAAATCGAGGCTTCCGCACTCTGCGGCGAGGAGGGCGGCGAGGAGGGCGGCGAGGAAGGCGCCGGGGAGGGCGGCGAGCACCGGGTGATCGACCTTCCTCTCTACCCCTTCGAGCGCCAAAGCTACTGGATCGCGCCGCGCCGCGAGAGCGCTCCTGAGGCCGCGCATGCTCCGCCGGGCCCGAGCGCCGAGCGCCAGCCCGCCGCCGAGCAGGCTGCGCCCGAGCCGGCGGCGACCCCGGCCAGCCCGGAGGAGCGCCGCCGATTTCTCGACGAGCTGTGGCGGGAGCTGCTGGGGGTGGATGGGGTTCAAGACGGCGACGATTTCTTTGCCCTCGGCGGCCACTCCCTCCTCGGAACGGTGCTGGTCTCCCGCGTCCGGCGCGACCTCGGCGTTTCTCTGAAGCTCGAGGCGCTCTTCGAGGCGCCCACCTTCGCGGCGCTGCTCGACGAGATCGAGCGCGACCTCGAGGCCAGGAAGGCGCCCGCCGGAGGCGACGCCGATCTTGAGAACCTCCTCGCCATGGTGGAGTCCCTCTCGGAGGAAGAGGCCGGCCTTCTGCTCGGCGACGAGGCCGCCACCGACCGGGTGCAGACCAAGACCCTCGGAGCCTGAGAATGCCCGGCCTCACCGACCGCCTCGATCGACTCTCGCCCGCCAAGCGGGCCCTTCTCGAGCAGCTCCTGCGCAAGACCGAAGGGCCGGAGCCGGTGGCCGAGTCCGCGTCTCACGACGAGATTCCCCGCCGGCCTCCCGGCGCGCCGCCGGCCCTCTCCTTCGCCCAGGAGCGCATGTGGTTCCTCGAGCAGTGGGACGCCGGCAACGCCTTCTACCACCTGGCCGAGGGTCTCCGGCTGCGCGGACGGCTGGACCGCGAGGCCCTGCGCGGGGCGATCGAAACCCTCGGCCTGCGCCACGCCGCGCTTCGCACCTGCATCGAGACCACCACCGACGGGCCGCGCCCGCGCCTCAAGGCGAGCCTGCCGGCGCCGTGGGCCGAGCGCGATTTCGCCGGCCACGACGAGCCCGAGAGCGAGGCTCGCCGGTGGATCGAGACGCGGGCCGGCGAGCCCTTCGACCTCGCCGCCGGGCCTCTGTGGCGACTCGGCCTCGCCCGCCTCGGCGAGGAGCACCACCTGCTTTCAGTCACCCTGCATCACGCCGCGGCCGACGGCTGGTCCCTCGGCATTCTTCTGCGCGAGCTGACCGCCCTCTACGCCGCCGCCCTGCGCGGCCGGTCGGCCCGGCTGCCGGATCTGCCGATCGACTACGGCGACTTTGCGGCGTGGCAGAAGGAGAACCTTGAAAGCGCCGCCCAGCGCCGCCAGATCGAGACCTGGGTGCGCGGCCTCAAGGGCCTCGATCCCCTCTTCGAGCTGCCGGTCGCCAAGGCGCGGCCCGCGCGCCTGACCCACCGTGGCGAGGCGGTGAGCCTCAGCCTCGACGGGCGCACCGGAGCCGCCGTGCGCGGTCTCGCCCGGGCCCGCGGCGCCACCCCTTTCATGGTGATGATCGCCGCCTGGGCGGCCGTCCTCGGCCGCTGGAGCCGCAGGGGCGACTTTGTGATCGGCACGCCGGTCGCCAACCGCAACCGCGCCAGCACCCAGGGTCTCGTGGGCTGCTTCGTCAACATGCTGCCCCTCAGGATGCGGCCGCGCGCGGGCAGCCTCTCCTTCGAGGATTGGGTGAGCGAGGTCAAGGCTCTCTCTCTCGACGCCTTCGAGGCCCAGGACACCCCCTTCGAGACCCTGGTGGACGCCCTCGGGCTGGAGCGCACGTCTTCCCACGCACCCCTTTTCCAGGTCATTTTCGCGCTGCAAAACGCCCCTGCCTCGAGCGTTGAAACCCCGGGGCTGAGCGCCGAGCCGGTGGCGTTCGATCTCGGCCGCTCCGGCTTCGACCTGAGCCTGATCTTCGAGCCCGAGGGCGACGGCTACGGCGGCGAGCTGCGCTTCAACCCGGCGATCTATCGGCGGGACGACATGGAGCGCCTGGCGACCTCGTACCGGGTTCTCCTCGAGATCGCCCTCGCCGAGCCCGAGCGCGACCTCGGCCGGCTGCCGCTTCTCGACCGCGCGTCCCTCGCCCGGGAGCTGGAGGAGCGCCGTCCCAAGCTGGCCGATCCGCTTCCCCACGTCTCTCTGCTCTCACGCTTTGAGGCGCTCGCGGCCCAGGAGCCCGGGCGCGTGGCGGTGCGAGTGCCGGCCTCTGAGAGCGGCGACGCCGAGGTTCTCACCTACCTCGAGCTCGACGAGCAGGTGGGCGAGGCGGTTGGCGCGGGCGTCGAGATCGA
>JBCCLG010000680.1:0-3601 GCA_039027015.1 Acidobacteriota bacterium
AGCCGCCCGCCGCCGCCGCGAGTTACCGCGCGCCCGCGGTGGAGATCGCCGGTCAGCGCTCGGCTCGGCTAGCCGAGGCGGCCTTCGAGGCCCCCCTGGACGGCGAGCGGGCACCGCGAGAGAGGCTCGAGCGCAGCCTTCCTCCGAGGCGCCTCGAGGCGCCGGGCGCCGGCGAGCCCGACGGAAGAGCGAGCCACGGGCCACCGCCCCCGCCCGCGGCCCCCTCGGGCGACAGCGCCGCCCGGAGTCCTCGGGCGAGCCGCGATGATGGGCTTCTGGACAGCCCCGGCGCCGTCGGCAGCCGGGACGGGGCGGAGGCCGGGCGGGCAGGCGGCGGCCCCGCGCCGACGGTCTCGAGCCTTCCGCGGACCGTCGCCGAGCTCGAGGGACGCGCCGCGGCGGCCGCCGCGACGGCAGCCTCCGGCACTCCCCCCTTCGTCGCTCGCCCCGAGGGCGGCCTGCCGCGGGAAGACTCGCTCGAGGAGCGCCTGCGTCGACTGCTCGTCGACGAAGCGCGGCGCCACGGCATCGAGGTTTGAAACCGGGAGACGTCATGCGGCCCATGATCGATGAACTCGAGCTTCCCCAGGTGCAGGAAATAGGAACCTACGAGAGCCGCGCGCTGGCGGAGATGAAGCCGCCCCACATGGAGGGCTCGTTCTTCCAGGATTTGGGCCGCCGGCCCTTCCGCATCGCGCTTTGGGGCGTAGCGACGGGCGCTTCGGCCAAGGAATTCATCGGCGCCCTCGACGAGAAATTTCGCGCCGCGGAGCCGGTGACCTTCACCGCCGACATCGCGCAATCCGCCGAAATCGAGAGGCTGGTGATCCGCGATCTCCGCCTCGAGGAGCTGGCCGGAAGGCCCGATCGCCTGGCCTACGGCCTGACCCTCGAGGAATACCTCGAGCCCGCCGAGCCGGCGTCCGCCGAACCGCCCGGCCCGGGTCCCCTCGACGACGAGGTGCTCGCCGAGGCCTCGGAGCTGATGGGCGATCTCGCCGACGGCCTGCAGGCCGCCGCCGGCTTCTCCAGCGGCCTCGAGCGCTTCGTGCCTCAGCTCACCGGTCTTCTCGGCCGCCTCCGCGACTTCCGAGGCGCCGGCGGCGCCTGACTGCCGCCCAAGTCCTCCCCCCACTTACGAAAAGGAGACAGCGCATGGACACCAACCTCTTCGAGGAGCTCAAAGAAGTCCTCGGCGATTTCCGCACCTTCCTGAAGGACAACGTCGATTTGATCCGCCCGGCGATCGTCGCCCTGGCCAGCCTGCTGCCCCAGCTCGATCAGCTGGTGGATCAGCTGATCGGCCTGGTGGGGTCGCTCAAGCGGGAGATCGAGGACTTCGACCTCGCCTCGATCGGAGCCGAGGAGCTCGGCAAGGCCCTCGAGTTCGTCGACCAGGTGACCTCGTTCCTCACCGCGTCCAAGGATCTCCTGCCGGGAGAGGCCGACACCATCGACGGCGTGCTCAGCGTCGCCAACGTCGCGGGCAGCCTGCCGAATCTCGACGACGTGAAGCAGGAGATTCTCGACCTGCTCGACCAGGACGGCGGCGAGCCGGGCATCCTGCAGCTGCTCCAGTCTCTCAAGGCCGCCTGAGAAGCGCGCCGGGAAACGACAGGACAGGGCGACAGGGCGAGACACCATGACAGCGCGCAGACCCATGCTCGACGACCTCGAGCTCGACCACGCCCAGCGGGTCGACGAGGCGGCGGAGCACGCGAGGCCGAGGCACGGCGTGCCGGGGCTGGAGGGAGACTTTCTCCAGCACACGGGCCGCCGCGCCCGCCGCGTGACGGTGGAGGGCGTCGCCTCGGGGCACGCCGCCGCACACCGCCTGGCCGCCCTGCGAGAGCGCTTCCGGCGGCGCGAGCCGGTGCCCTTCGTCTCCGACGTGGTCACCGCCACCGAGGTTGGCGACGTGCTGATCGAGGATCTGGCGATCCGCGAGCTCGCCGGCCGACCGGCGAGCTTCGCCTACGCCCTCACCCTGCGCCAATTCCTGGAGCCGCCGGCCGCGGAGCAAACGGAGCCTCCGGAGATCGAGCCGCCGACCCTTCCCGACGATCCGATCGACGAGGACCTCGGCACCCTGATCGTCGACGTGGTGGTGATCGGACCCGAGGATTTCGACCGCGGCCAGATCACGGTGACCGCCCGGGGCACCGAGGCCGGCGGCGCTCCCTTCTCCCGCACCCTCGCCCGGCAGGGCGACGCGGCGACGCCGGCGGACCGGGCGCCCTGGACCGACGCCGAGATGCCCGCCGGCGACTACTCGGTGGAGGCCATCGCCCAAATCGGCGGCGAAGCGCGGGCCGACGGCGCCGAGGTCACCGTCCGCCCCGGTCAAACCGCCCCGGTCACCCTGACCCTGGCCGTCGGAGGCGCCGGATCGCCGGTGGCGCGGGCCTTCATCGTCCATTTTCACTTCGATAGGGGCTTCATCGAGCCCTGCCTGCGGCCCGTGATGCGCCAGGTCGCCGAGCACGCCGCGGCCCATCCCCGGGACAAGCTCCTCATCGTGGGCCACACCGACCGATCCGGCTCGGAGGCCTATAACCAAAGCCTCTCCGAGCGCCGCGCCCGCAGCGCCTACGCCTACCTCACCGCCGGGCGCGATCCGGCGGCCCGCGCGGCGGCCCTGGCCGAGTGGCAGCTGCTGCGCCAAAGGCGCCCGGGCGGCGAGCTGCCGAGCGCCCGGGACTCGTGGGGACTGCGGGAAGACCAGTTCATGCTCCAGGACCTGGGCTTTTACCCGGGCCGCATCGACGGCCGGGATGGACCCCTGACCGAGGACGCCGTGCGCGCCTTCAGGTGCCGGAAGGGCCTGCCCCCCGGCACCGCCAGAGACGACGCGTTCGGCGCCGCGCTGATCGAGGACTACCTCGATCAGGACGCCCTGGCCCTCGCCGAGGAGCGCCTCTTTCCCAACGCCCGGGCGGCCGGCCCGGGATCGCCCTGCGACGGCGGCCGCACCCGCTGGCTCGGCTGCGGCGAGCTCTCGCCGCTGCCCGAACCCACGCCGACCCGCGCCTCCGCCTGGCGACCCTACCGCCGGGTGGAGTTTCTCTTCGTGCGCGCCGAGGAGCTGCCTTCCCCGGTGCTGAGGCCCGAGACCCTCGATCTGCAGCCGCCTTCGGGCGAAGCCCAGCCAGGGCCTCCTCAAACCTGGTGTTTCGATCCCCAGGGCCAGGGCGAGCGCTGCGCCTTCGCCACCCTCGATCCGGGCCGAGCGGGCTCCCCCGGGCCCTGGCTCGTGCGCCCCGCCGAGGAGGGCACCCTGAGCGTCGCCGGCACGATCACGAACGAAGACGGCACGCCCTTTGCCCGCGAGCGCTTCGTGCTCATCGCCCCCGACGGCCGCATCCTGCGCGGCGAGGGCCCGCAGGGTCAGCGCATCACCGGCCGCACCGACGCTGCCGGCAGCTTCCGTTTCGACGACCTGGTGCCGGGCTTCTACAGCCTCGAAGTCCACCGCGGCGTCCTGGCGCGCCTGGCCGAGCACCCGGACTCCGAGGTCCGCGGCAGCTCGGTGTGCAAGGCCCTGCGCGCGGCGAGCGATCGTCTCGACGTGGTGGTGACCGCGGCGCCGGTGCTGCGCGAG
>JBCCLG010000681.1:0-3577 GCA_039027015.1 Acidobacteriota bacterium
CGAGAACGTGAGCCACCTTGGTCATCAGCTGGCTCGGGCGCCTGGCGATGCCGTGGGAAGCCCCGGGAATGCGCACCAGCACCGAGTCGACCTTCTGCAGCTTGAGGGCCTGATAGAACTGCTCGGACTCTGAAATGGGCGTGCGGTAGTCGAGCTCGCCGGTGAGCAGCATGGTCGGCGTCTTGACGTTGCCGGCATAGGAGAGGGGGGAGCGCTTGAAGTAGTTCTCCGGCTCGTCCCACGGCATGCCCGGGAACCAGTACTTCCAGAAAAAGGGGCCGTTATCGGCAGTGAACACGAAGCTCGTCCAGTTGATCACCGGCTTGGCCACCACGGCGGCGCGAAAGCGGTCCGTATGGCCGACCGTCCAGGCGGTGAGCACGCCGCCGCCGGAGCCGCCGGTCACGAAGAGGTTCTTCTCGTCCACGTAGCCGCGGCGGATCACCTCGTCGACGCCCGACATCAGATCGTCGTAGTCGTAGCTCGGGTAGGCGTGATGGATCAGGTTGCCGAACTCCTCGCCGTAGCTGGTCGAGCCGCGGGGGTTCATATAGAGCCCGACGTAGCCCGCCGAAGCGTAGAGCTGCATCTCGGCGCTGAAGCGATCTCCGTAGTCGGCGAAGGGTCCGCCGTGAATCTCGAGAACCAGAGGGTATTTCTTGCCCGGATCGAAGCCCGGAGGCTTGACGATCCAGCCCTGAATCTGCCGCTCGTCGTGGGAGGAGGCGACCCAGAACTCCTCGACGCTTCCCAGCTCCTTATAGCCCAGAAGGTCGGTGTTGATTTGGGTGATGCGGCGGGTGCTGTATTCGCCGTTTGCCGAGCGGCTGGCCAGAGCCAGATCCCCCGGGTGGTCGGGCCGAGTCATGGTGAAGGCCACGTCGCCGTTTTGCGCCACCGAGTAGGAGCCGCTGGCGTAGGGCCGGCCGAGAGTGGTTCCGCCCACGTTTTCGGCCACCACCTCGACCTTGCCGCCCAGGGTCACGTAGCCGATCTTGCCGTTGCCCTCGTCGCTGTAGCTGAAGTACAGCCCTTGACCGTCCGCCGCCCAGCGCGGTGAGCTGACCGAGCGATCGAGCTGGCGGGTGAGCACCAGGGCGCGCACGCTGGTCAGGCGCATCACCGAGAGCTGGGCCACCTGATAACCCTGCACGCGATCCTCGAAGCCCACCCAGGCGAGCATCTTGCCGTCGGGGGACATCACGGGCTGGCCGTCCGGTCCCTTGCGCTGGGTGAGCGGCTGAATAGCGCCGGAGGCGAGCGCCACCTGATAAATCTCGCTCTCAAGGGGATCGTGGCGCCAGCCCTCGCGTCGGTTCGAGGTGAAGAGGATGGCTCCGCCGTCGGGGGTCCACACCGGCTCGCCGCGCACCTCGAAGTCGCCGTCGGTCAGCTGCCTGGGGGTGCCGCCGGTGGCCGACAGCAGAAAGAGCTGGACCGCGCCGTCTTCCAGGTAGCCCTCGCCGTCCGAGCGGTAGATCAAATCGTCGATCACCCGGGCAGGCTCGGCCCAGCGGGCGCCCTCGGGCCTGCCGGGCAGCTCGACCATGGCCTGACTTTTCGCGGGCACGAAAAGGGTCAGGGCCAGGAAGCGGCCGTCCGGCGAGAACGCCACCGAGCGGGGCGGGCGGGTGAGCTGGGTGAGCTTTACGCTGACCTCGCGCCCGCCGTCGAGATGCCGCATGTAGAGCTGCGTGCCGTGTTCGCCGCTCGAGGCGTACACGACCTTCGAGCCGTCCGGGGACCAGCGCGCCATGCTCTCGCGCGCCGCGCCTGCGCTGTCGGTGAGGGGTCGCGGAGCCTTGCCGCTGCCGGGGTTCTCGAGCAGCCAGAGGGTCGAGCGCGCGGCGTCTTCCATGATGTCGAACGAGTTGCGCTGGTAGACGACCCGCGATCCGTCCGGGGAGAGGCGGGGTTCTGAGATCCACTCGAGGTCGAAAACGTCCCTCAGCTGCAGCCGGGTCGGGTCGTCGGCGTGGCGGGAGCCCGTGAACTTCTCCGCGAAGGCGGCGGGCCCCAGAGCAAGAAACGGGATGAGAAGCGCCGGCAGCAGCAGCGGCGGCGCGTGGCGCCGGCCTCGGCGAAGAGGTCGATCGGTGGTGTCACGGGTCATGGTTATCTTCCTCGCCTTGCGGCCGCGAACGGTTCGGTCGGAGTCTTGTTGAGGGCCGGATTCTACGCTCTTGAATCGCGCGGACCCTGAGAGAGGGCCTATCCGATGCAAACCCTTTACAGGCGGCGGCCATCTCACTGCCGGAAGCATCCCGCGATCCCCGGCCCCGCCGGCTCCACCCTCTCCAGGAGATCCCCACCATGAACCGACGCGTCCTCCTCGCCTTCACCACCCTCCTATTCCTGACCGTCGCCGCGGCCTCGGCGCGCTCTGAGGTCAACAAATCCATTCGAATCGCGGATGGCGAGGCGCTCGAGGAGAGTCTCTCGACGGTCAACGGCAGCATCACGATCGGATCCGGGGCCGCGATCCAGGGCAAGATCGAGTCGGTCAACGGCACCGTTCGGGTGGGCGATGACTCGCGCGTGGTCAACGCCTCGACGGTCAACGGCACCCTGCGCATCGGAGAGCGCGTTCTGGT
Source organism: Acidobacteriota bacterium (assembly GCA_039027015.1). Classification (GTDB taxonomy): domain Bacteria; phylum Acidobacteriota; class Thermoanaerobaculia; order Multivoradales; family J023; genus JAUIJL01. The sequence goes on from JBCCLG010000681.1 coordinate 2,595, forward strand.
CGAGGAGGATCTACAGACGGTGAACGGCACGGTGCGCGCGGCCGCGGGCACCACGGTCGAAGGCTCGGTTATGGCGATCAACGGCGCTATCCGCCTCGCCGGCGTCAGCGTCACTCAAGACGTCAGCACCGTGAACGGCGGCGTCGAGCTCAGCAACGGCGCGCAGGTCGGCGGCGACCTGATCGTCCTCAAGACGAAGAGCCGGAACTACTACAGGAAAGACAAGCCGGTCGTCCTCAAGCTGACCGGCGGCTCGGTGGTGCGCGGCGATTTGGTGAACGAGGACAGCGATCGCCCCGTGCGCCTGATCCTGAGCGGCGGCTCGGAGGTCGAGGGCAGCACCGAGGGCGTAGAAGTCGTGCGCGAATAGCGGGCCTGGGGAGGGAGAGGAGGCGGCCGTCATCAGGAGCCGCCGCCGATCAGCGGCGCACCAGGGGCCCGCTCTCCATCTTGACCAGGGCGTGCTCGTTCTCGCCGCCCTGCCGCCTCTCCCGGGCCTGCTCGCGCACCAGCTCGAGCACCCGATCCATGCGGTTTTGCATCACCTCCATTTGCTCGCGCATGTTGAGGATCACCTCGACGCCGGCCAGGTTGACGCCCAGCTCCCGGGTCAAGGTCAGCACGATCTCCAGTCGCGCCATGCATTCGTCGTCGTAGAGGCGGGTGTTGCCGCTCGAGCGGGCGGGCTGAATGAGGCCCTCGCGTTCGTAGAGGCGGAGCGTTTGAGGATGGATCTCGAAGCGCTCGGCCACGGCGCTGATCATCAGATACTTCTTCTTGGAAGCTCCCATCGCGACCTCTTTGCGTTCGTGGTTGGTGCGGTGCGGAAAACGGGCGGGTCGGGACTCGGATCGGTCCAGACGAAAAACGCCGGCCGAGAAGCTCTCGACCGGCGTTTGAGTCTACAAAGCCGGGTCGCCGTTCAGTTCTTGGAGCTATCGACGTCCACGTACTCGGCGTCGATCACGTCGTCGTCGGCCGCC
>JBCCLG010000682.1:0-3576 GCA_039027015.1 Acidobacteriota bacterium
GACCGATCAGAGTTGTCTCGCCGGCGCATGCCGCCCATGGTAATGGAACTCGCGGCTGTCGGCATCGCGGCGCTTCGCGCGTCGGAATTGCATGCGGGCCTTTATCGGTATACTCTCGGAACTCCACAATTTTTGAGTAGGACAGTTCTGGCATTCGCGGCTCTGCGAGCGCTTTCGAGCAGCAGCAGACCCTACGGTGCCCCCCCTGCCCTGCGACACTCTGATGAACAGGGCGCGAGCGTCCTTCAACGGGTCCAGGAGAGACAATGGTCAGGAAGACAATCTCGGTAGTCATGATGGCGGGCTTGATGTCCACGGCGAGCTTCGCGGCCGGCCCCGACAACCCCTTCGGCGTCGAGTGGGACGCCCAGGCGGTCTCCCAAATGTCGCGCGAGGACCGCCTTGCCTACCAGAGGCAGTACAAGGCGGCAGTCGAAGAGGCGGCCCGCCAGGCCGGCACCCTCCAGCCCCGCAACCGTCAGCCCACGGGCCGCATGGCCGAGCCGACTTTGGTTCCTGGCACCAGCATCACCTACCACTCCGGCGCGCTCTCGCCCTCCGCGTCCTCGAGCGTCTCCGTCGGCAACCGCTTCAACACCGCCATCACCACCATGGGCGGCATGGGGCCGGTTGAGATGTCCGGCTCGATCACCATGTTCACCGCCGACATGGCCGGGGTCGGCGGGACGGGGGCCTTCTTCTCGCTTTACGACCAGCTGAACGGCACCACCGCCAATCAGATCACCTCGATGACGGTGCCTCTCGTGACAGGCATGAACACGGCGACCCTGGCGACCCCCCTCAACTACGTGGGCAGCTCTTTTCTCGCCGGCATCTGGAACTTCACGGCCGCTTCCGACACCGTCAACGTGGCGACCGGCACCGTGATGGGCCAAGGCTTCCACGGTATGGAGATCAACGACGGCGGCACGGGTACAGGTTTCGTGGCGTACACCATGACCAACGGCACCGTCGGCGTCAGCGGCGACGTGGCGACTCCGGTGGAGCTGCTGAGCTTCCAGATCGACTGATTGCTCTTCGCACTCGAGGCTCGGCGGGGCGCTGCGAACCGGAAGTCAGGTTGACTCCAGCGGCACCGCCGAGATCCCTCTCGTCTCAAGACTCTGAAGGGGCAACCGAGCGTTGCCCCTTCGTCGTTTCGCGGGGTTCTCCTTGAATTTTCGGGTCAAGTTTCTGCGGGCTGCCAGCGCCCTCTTCGCGGGGACCCTGCTCTTTGGAGCGCTCCTAGGCGCCGGGTGCCAGCGCTCCTCGGGCTCCCGCCCCTATAACGTGGTGCTGGTGTCCTTCGACACCACGCGCGCCGATCATCTCGGCGCCTACGGCCACACGGAGATCAAGACGCCGGCGGTCGACGGCCTGGCCGAGCGCGGGGTACTCTTCGAGCGGGCCTTCAGCCCGGTGCCGATCACCCTGCCGTCGCACAGCACCATGATGACCGGCAAGGTGCCCTTCGCTCACGGGGTGCGCGACAACGGCCTGTTCAATCTGGGAGGCGAACAGGAGACCCTCGCCGAGATTCTGCGCGACGCCGGCTACCGAACCGCCGCCGCCATCGGCGCCTTTCCCCTGATCGGCTCGATGGGCATCTCCCAAGGCTTCGAGCTCTACGACGACCACCTGACCACGCCGTATGAAGACCTCTACGGCGACCGCATCTTCCCCAAGGAGAGGCTCTTTTTCGACGAGCGACGCGCCGCCCGCGTCAACGAGGCCGTGCTGCCGTGGCTCGAGAAGCATCACGCCGAGCCGTTCTTCCTGTGGGTGCACTATTTCGATCCCCACGAGCCCCACGAGCCCCCGGCGCCCTTCGGTCAGATCTACTCCCACGAGCTCTACGACGGCGAGATCGCCTACGCCGACGAGAGCCTGGGCACCCTCCTCGGCCATCTCGAGCGTCTGGGCGTCTACGACAATACGCTGATCGTCATGACCTCCGATCACGGCGAGGGCCGGGGCGAGCACAACGAGACCACCCACTCGATGCTGGTCTACAACTCGACCCTGCACGTGCCGCTGATCATGAAGCCGCCGGCGGGCGTTGTGGAGCCGGAAAGAGCCGGCGCCCGGGTGGCGCCCAAGGTCTCGACCACCGATATTCTGCCCACGGTGCTCGACCTTCTGGGCCTCGAGACGCCCGAGAAAATCCAGGGCATGAGCCTACTCCCCTACCTCGAGGGCGAAGGGCCGAGCGACGCGCGCCGGGAGATCTACGCCGAAACCCTCTCGCCTCGGCTGTCGAGGAGCTGGGGCGAGCAGCGGGCGCTTTTTCTGGGCGACTATAAATACATCCACGGCCCGCGCAGCGAGCTTTACGACATCACCCAGGATCCGCGAGAGGTCGACAACCTGATCGACAGCGAAGCCGATTTGGCGGGCAAGATGGAGCGCAAGCTCGCCTCCTACCTCGTCGAGCACGCGGTCTCGGGCCTCGACGCCTCGGTGGCGATCGACGAGGAAACCGCCCGCCGCCTCCAGGCCCTGGGCTACCTGCAGTCTTCGGGCAGCGGCCTCGGGCCGATCGAAGAGAAGCTGAGCCGCGAGGGCGATGCGCCTCAGGACCACGTCCGCACCATCACCGCCTACAGCCAGGCCAAGAACTTCCTCTTCTCCGGTCGCCTCGCCGAGGGCAAGGCCGCCCTGCTCGATCTGCTGGAAGACGATCCCGGGAACCCGCACTACCTCGAGCTGCTCTTCACCGCCGAGCTGCGCCTCGGGCGAGCTGGAGAGGCCCTGCGCATCGTGCGCAGGCTCGAGGCCGCGAACGCGGCCTACCCGCCCCGCGAGCAGCTTCTCGACTGGTCGGCCCAGGTGCTGCTCAGCCAGGGCCAGCTGCAGCAGGGCCTCGAGAAGCTGCAGGCTTCCCAGGAGATCGAGGCGACGGCCTCGGGACAGTTCCGCATCGCCAAAATTCACGAGCGCCTGGGCGAGCCGCAGCTCGACCGCGCGCACCTCGAGAAGGCCCTCGAGCTGGACTCGGGCTTTGCGCCCGCGCGTATCGACCTCGGCATCTCCTTCGCCCGCGCCGGAGACGCCGAGGAGGCTCGGCGCCAGCTACGCCGAGCCATCGAAGACGATCCCTACCAGCCGCGCGGGCTTTTCAACTACGGAGCCCTGCTGGTGCAGAGCGATCAGCTGAGCGAAGCCTTGACCTATTTTCAGCGCGCCGTCGACCTCAACGGGCGCTACCCCGAGGCCCACTACGCCCTGGTGGAGACCCACTACCGCCTGGGCGAGGTCGATCAGGCGCTCGACGCCTTTGAAGTCATGCGCAGCGCTCTACCGCGCAGCCAGGCGACGCGGCTGGCGCTCGATCTGCTGGAGGGTCGCTCATGAAGTCAAGGGCGCCCTGGGCCGCGGCCTCCTTCTCATCCCTTGCGTTCGTCTGCCTGGCGCTCGCCGCCTGCGCGCCGGAGCCCGGATCCGACCGCTCCGGTGAAAACGCACCCGCGGGCGCGCTGGCACAGCTCGAAAGCGGGCCGATCACCGCTCAGGATCTCGACCGCTACCTGCTCGCCAACCGCGGCGCCGGCTTCGATCCCGCGGGGGATCGCCAGC
>JBCCLG010000683.1:0-3574 GCA_039027015.1 Acidobacteriota bacterium
CTGTCGTTGACCACGACGCCGGTGGCCGCCAGCATCCCGAAGAGAGACAGGATGCTGAGCGGCAGGTCGAGGAAGAAGTGCCCGAAGGCCGCGCCCATGAAGGCGAAGGGCACGACCGACAGGATCACCAGCGGCTTCGAGTAGGACCGCAGGGGTTCGGCCAGCAGCGCGAAGATCAGAACCGCGATGAAGCCCAGCGCTCTCTTCATCCCCGCCTGGACTTCGCCCATCTCCTCGAGCTCACCGGCGCCTCGGACCACCAGGCCAGGCCAGCGCTCCGGCACTTTCGCTAGATCCTCCTCGATCCTCATCAGCACCTCGAAGGCGCTGGTCTCAAGGGACCCGGTGAAGCGAAGGCTCTGCGCGCCTTCAAGAGCCCCCACCTCCCGGCGCCACGCGTTGAGAACGACGGTGTTGCCCAGGGTGTCCATGGCCTCGCGCGTCAGCTCGCCGTAGGCTTCGACCTCGAGACCGCCGAGCGCGACCATCGCTTTCGAGATCGGTGGAGAATCAAGAGCGTGCTCGTCGAGCAGGCGCTGATTGACGACGTGCACGGCCGCTTCCAGGTGATCGGCATTCCTTTGGGTCAGGGTTTCGGGGCTGCTCGGATCCATGGCGAGGTTCACGATCACCGTATTGCCCGGAACCTCGGGGAAGAACACCATGCCGATTCGGCCGGTGGCCATCAGCCCGATGCCGAGCACCGCGACGGTCACCAGGAAGACCAGAGCGGCGTAGCGGTGATGAAGCACCCGCAGCAGCAGGCGCCGATACCAGGAGCGGACCAGCGTCTCGAAGCCTCGATCGAGGCGTAGCCGCAGCCTCCTCCAGGCCGAGGACAAGGGGCCTCCCTGCCTCTTTTTCCCGGGATCCGCGAGGTGGGCGGGCAGGATGAACTTACTCTCGACCAGGGACATGGACACCGCCGCGATCACGATGGCGGAAAAGCCCGCGAAGAGGCGGGCCACGTCGTTGTCGATCAGCAGCAGGGGGAAGAAGGCGGCGAGGGTGGTCATGGCGCCGAAGACCGTCGCCGTGGACACTCGGTTGACGCCGAGGATCGCGGCCTCCCGCGGGTCCCTCACGTCCCGGCGCGCCTCGTGGATGCTCTCGCCGACCACAATGGCGTCGTCGACAAGAATTCCGAGCACGATGATCAAGCCGAAGGTCGTGATGTCGTTCAGAGAGTTCGGGTATGGACTCCTCCAGGAAGTCGATCAGCTCCGTGAACAGGCCGGTTCGCGCCGCGACCCGGGAGAGATCTGCTCCCTGGCGCTTTTGCCGGGCGACCAGCTCCCAGGAGACGATGCGGTAGATCCGCGCGTAGGCGCGGGTGTCGTAGAACCTGCGTCCCGCGCCTGAGACCAGCAGGAGAGCGCATAGCCCGGCGAACTGGGCGAGCCCTCGCAAGCGGCCCTCCACGAGACAGTTGACCGCCCAGCCGATCGCCAGGGGCATGGCGACGAGAGCGAGACTCTCGAGGAAGACGAGGACCCAGGTGAGAGCCGTGAGTGGCCAGAATCGCCCGGCGCAAAATACATGTCTGTATGTATGTTTGCGAGAGGCAGAGAGGCCGTCCTCCCCAAGAAAGGGCCGAGTCTCGAGCTAGGTCCCGAGGCCCTCGAGGGAGATACCGAGGCTCGTGGCGAGGTCCCGGGCTTTCCTCTCGAGGGTCCGGCTCTCCGGGGTCTTGCCGGCCTCGCGCAGGGCTCTCGCGTGCTCGGTCCAGTGGCCGATCCAGTAAAACTGGTCTTCCTCGAATTTGGCGGCGAGGCTCTCCGTCGCCTGGTCGAAGAGGGTGAGCGAAGCCGCGACGTCGCCGCGCTCGAGGGCGAGCAGGGCTCTTTCTCGCAGCACGGTGGCCCGCTGCTCGGGCAGACCCGCGTTGTCCGGGTCGGTCGCCAACATGGCCTCTGCGGTGTCGAGATGATCGGCCGCCGGGCCCAGGCGAGCTTCAGAGCGGGCGACGGCGGCGGCCTCCATGTGCAGGATGGCGAGGCCGGGATGATTCTCGGGAAAGGCCGCCGTGCCGAGGGTGAGGGCGCGGTCGATGGCCTCGCGGGCGGCTTCGATCTCCCCAAGACGGCGCAGGGTTTGCGACAGTCTGCCGCTCGATCGGGCGACCTCCAGGTGTTCCGGCCCGAGGGTCTTGGCGAAGATGTCGATCGCCTGGGCGAATCCTTGTCGGGCGGCCTCGAAGTCGCGCAGTCTCAAATTGGCCTGGGCGAGGGCGCCCCAGCTCATGGCGACGCTGGGATGCTCGGCGCCGAAGGAGGTTTCAAAGACGTCCTTGGCTTCGCTGAGATAGCCGCGCGCCTCCCGAAAGCGGCTGTTGTCGAGGCTCATGACGCCTAGATTTCCGAGCGCCTCGCCCACTCGAGGGTGGGACTCTCCGAGAGATTTTCTGAGGGATGCGAGGGCTTCGAGGTAAGCCTTCTGAGCTCCCTCGACGTCGCCGCTGCGATTGAGGCTGATGCCGAGATTCATGCGCGTCACGGCGATCTCGGGATCCTCCGGCGGCAGATTGGGCTCCATGATGGCCAGAGCTCGGCGATAGGTCTCGAGGGCCCGATCGATCTGCCGGGTCTGGTCGTAGGTGATGCCGAGGACTTTCAGAGTGCGGGCGACCCTGGGATGGTCGGCTCCGAGCTGGCTCTCGAAGATCTCCACCGCCCGCGCGAGGCGCTGCTCCGAGAGCTCGAATCGTCCCTGCTGGCCGTCGAGGGAACCGAGGGCGGAAAGGCTCGTGGCGAGCTCGAGACTGTCCGCGCCGAAGGCCTCGGTCCTGACGGCGATGGAGCGTTCGAGCAGCTCTTGGGCCTCCTCGACGCGGCCCGTTTGGGAATAGATGCTGCCGAGAAAATGAAGGCTGTGCCCGAGCTCTTGCGGCGACGCGCCGGCTTTTTCTCGCAGCTCGAGGCTTTGGCGAATGTAGTCGGCGCCTTGTTCATAGTCCCCCTGGAGCTGCAGGGTATTGCCCAGCTCGATCAGGCTCTCGGCGATCTCCAGATCCCCGGCCTCTGCCTCTTTGCGGATTTCGAGACTCGATTCAAAGAGGGGAAGAGCGTCGTCCAGCTGCCAGAGGCTCTTGCGGATGATGCCGACCTGGGTCAGCAGACGGGCTTGGATCACCGGTTGATCGCGCAGCTCGTCGAGGCGGTCGAGACTCTGGTCGAGAACTTCGCGAACGGTCAGCTCGTCGCGGTTCTCGACGGTTTTGGCGGAGCGCCAGGGGTCGGCGGTCTCGAAGATCGAAACCAGGTAGTCGAGCACCTGCTGGGTGGTCTCGGCCTCGAGGCTGGCCAGGCGGGCGGCCTCCTGGGCGCGTTCGGACTCCTGACGGATGCGCAAAGCCTGGAAGGTCATGATCACGGCCACCAGCGCCAGGGCGGCCACGGCTCCGAGTCTCAGCCGCGCCAGACGCCGCCTGACGGGCGCCTGCTCGATCGCGCGAAGCTGGGCGGCGGCGTCACGGGCCGAGGGGCGGGCGCCGGGGGCCGGGGCCTTCAGACGGTTGATCAGCTCGGTCAAATCGGGAGCGAGGCCCGTGACCGGCTCGGTCTTCCCTTCCTGC
>JBCCLG010000684.1:0-3574 GCA_039027015.1 Acidobacteriota bacterium
CACTGGTGTGGGCAGAAAGAATGTCCTCCGACTCTACTCCTAGAGGGGCCCAGCGTTTGGAGTCGATCAGAGAGGCTTCTCCATCGCCTCCGCGAGCCCGTCTCGGAGATCCACCATGCTGAAGGGCTTGGTCAGCACCCCGACGAATCCGTGCTCGCGGTAGCTCGCCATCACGGGGTCGTTGGAGTAGCCGGAGCACACGACGGCGCGGACTTTGGGGTCGAGCCGCAGCAGCTCTTTCATGGTGGCTGCCCCGCCCATTCCTCCTGGGACCGAGAGGTCGGTAAGGACGGCGTCGAAGCGGGCTCCGGCCTCCTGGGCCTGGCGGTATTGCTCGATCGCCTGGGAGCCGTCTGCGGTCGAGGTGACCTCCCAGCCGAGACGCTCGAGCATCCGGCCGGCCACGAGGCGCACCGACGGCTCGTCGTCCATCAGCAGGAGACGGCCGGTTTTGGCGCGACCCGCGGCGAGCGTGATCTCTCGGGAGACCTCGTCTTCTAGCCCGATGGCCGGCAGCCAGAAGGTCACCGTGGTGCCCTCCCCCACGGCCGACTCGATCACGATATGGCCCTCGTGATTGGTGATGATCGAGTAGGCGGTCGCAAGACCGAAGCCGCGCCCCTCTTCCCGGGTCGTGAAATAGGGATCGAAGACTTTCTCGAGCACCTCTTCACTCATCCCGATTCCGGTATCGGCCACCCGCACCCGCAGGGAGTCGCCCGGCGGGCGGGCAGGGCCGGGCTGTCTACGAAAGTCTTCGTATTCCGCCTCGACGCGAACGGTGCCCCCCGTCGGCGTCGACTGCTCGGCGTTGCGCACCAGCTCGGCGAGCACCTGGGCGATCTGGCGCCTATCGGCGGAGATGTCGGGGAGATCGTGGGCCAAGACGACTTCTCGCGACACTCGAGGGTCGGCGCTTGCTTCAAGATCCTCGACGATGTCCTCGAAGCGGCAGCGCCGACGGATCGGCTGGCCGCCTCGCGCGAAGGTCATCAGCTGATAGGTCAGCCGCTGGGCGTCCGCGCCGGCCGCGTCGATTTGATCGAGCGCCTCGAGAATGTCGGCGGTCTCGCCGCCCTCCTCCACCTCGAGCCGAGCCAGGGAGAGATTGCCGAGCACCGTGGTCAGCAGATTATTGAAGTCGTGCGCGATGCCGCCGGCGAGCGTGCCCACCGACTCCAGCTGCCGCTGCCTGAGCTGATCCTGCTGGGCCTGCCGGCTCGCCGTGATGTCGAGCATCAGGCAGCGCAGCACCCTGCCGCCGTCCGGCCCCTCGAGGATCCGCCCCACGTGACGCAGCCACTTGCGCTCGCCCGAGGCCGTGAGAATCGGATGCTCGAGGGCATAGGAAGACTCCGACTTCACGGCCCGGCGGATCTTCCGAAGCACCGAGAGCCGGGCCTCTTTAGGCAGGGCCTGGGGCCACGAGATGTGCCCCTGATACCAAACCTCCGGGAGATAGCCGATGATCTCGCCGATCCGCCGGCTGACGAAGGTGAACCGGCCGCTCTCGAGGTCGAACTCGCAGATCACCGCCTCGATATCGTCGAGGAGGCCGCGGAACTGCCGCTGCAGATCAACCGCCTTGCGCCGGGAAAGGGTCAGCTCGCGGGTTCTCTCCTGCACTCTGCCGTCGAGGTCCGAGAGCAGGCCCTCGAGCTCGAGATTGAGCGCCTCCCGCTCCTCGAGGCTTTGGCGCAGCTGCGCGTAGCTGCCCTTGAGTCGACCGGCCATGGCGCTGAAGTCGTCGATCAACTCCGCGACCTCGCGAGGCGCCGTGGAGCCGGTCTCGGGCATCGCGGCCGGCATGGAGTCCGCCTCGACTCGGCGCAGCGCCTGCACCAGACGCTCGAGGGGCTTGGTCACTCGCATTGCGATGGCCGAGGCGAAAAGAGAGGTCAGAACCACGGCGACCAGCATGCCCAGGGCGTAGCGGACGTACACCATGGCGGCGGCCTGATCGGCGCGCAGAGCCGGCATGATGCCGATCACCTTCCAGCCCGCCGAAGGCACCGGCCGCCACAGCGCGGTGCTGAGCTGGGCCGACGCCGAATCGCGGCTCGGCGTCCAGCGAAGCCGGCCCGCCTCGCCGCCGCCCATGGCCCGCAGCAGTTCGGGTTCCGGCAGCTCCACCAGCGGCTCGTAGAACTCGCGACCGAGGCCGAAGAGAACCCGCTGATCGCGATCGATCACCACCAGCTCGAGCTCAGGGTCGGCAAACGGCAGGGCCAGCAGCTGCAGCTTGCGGGCGTCCACCGAGGCCTCCACCACGCCCGCCGGCGCGCCGTCCGCGACTCCCAAAATCGGAGCCGAAAGGCCGACGATGGCGTTCTCGGCAAAGCCTGCGCCCAAGAAAACGTCCGACACGTAGGGCTCGCTGGTGCGCATCGGCACGGTGAAGTAGTCGCGATGGGCCACCGAATCGTTCCACCACAGGACGCCGTCTTTCTCCCGCGGCGCTCCCGCGAGCGCTCGCCCGCCGGCGTCTGTCACCAGGAGAGTCGAGAGGGTCTCGTAGGTCAGGCGCACGGCCTCGAGGCGCGCTCCAAGACGCTCCGGATCGCTCGTTGGGCTGAGGGCCAAATCCTGCGCCGCGGAGGCCACGGCCCGCAGCTGTTCGGTGAGAACGTTTTCCAGCGTGCGGGCCACGCCCTCGCTGCCAAGACGCAGCTTCTGCTCCTGTTCGGCCGCCGCCTCACGGGCTCTTTCGCGCCCGGTGAAGAGACCCGCGCCCAGGATTGGAATCAGGGTCACCAGAGCGAGCCAAGGCACCAGATGGCGGCGCAGCGGCATGCGATGCTCGGAGGCCAGCCGGCGAGGCCCCGGGACTCGGAGGGTCCACAGCAGCAGCAGAAGATCGGCGACCACCACGCACACCGCCCCGTTGATCGGCGCGTGGATAGCGGGAAGCCAGGCCTCGAAGCTCCAGCCGCCGCCGCTCAGCGCCATCCAGGCGAGGAGCAGCGGCGCTCCTGCGGCCCAGAAAAGCAGGTCCGCGGTGAGCGGCGCGAGCCGGCGCTGCACTCCCCAGCCCACGGCCGTGGCCTCGGCGATCAGCAGAAGCGCGTAGCCGAGATTCCCCTCCAGAAACATCGGAACGACCGCGAGGGCGGCCGCGAGGGCTCCCGCCGCGGGCCCGAGAACGATCGCCGAAACCAGGGAGAAGATCGCGCCGAGCTGAAAGGTCGCGCCGCCAAAGATCTCGATCGGCGCGAATTGATGCACGCCCATGCCGACGAGCCCGAGGAGCAGAGACCAAAGGAGTCTGCCCCGCGCCTCAAAGCCCCACGCGCTGAGGATGTGCTTCGTGAGATCGCGCACTCTTAAGTCGATCGGTCGATCAGATTCGATGGAGCGGACGCCCCGCCGGCCTTGAGGCCGCATGGGATCCCGCGCACAAGGCGCGTAATCCCGAAAGGATACCGGTGAGGCTCGGATTTGCGGCCCTGATTTTACGCTGCAGAGCCGCAGATTTGGCGGCTCCCCCAGAGGAATCGCGCGCCAATCCAGGACCTCCAGGAGGAGCGAAGACGTTCAGGAAAGAACCAGGGAATCGTGGGCCGGGAGTCTTGAG
>JBCCLG010000685.1:0-3569 GCA_039027015.1 Acidobacteriota bacterium
AGCCCCTACAAGCTCTACAGCCTGAACGACCAGGCGTCGTTGCCGGATGTGGAGCCTGGAACCGGCGTGGAGCGCGCCATCTCGGAGCGCCGCTCAAGCCGCATCTATAGCGGCGAAGCCATCACTCTCGAGCAGCTCAGCCGCCTTCTCCGCTTCTCCTATGGGCGCACCAACAGCGGAACCGGCCTGCATAAGAGAGCCGTGCCCTCGGGCGGCGCTCTCTATCCGCTGGAGATCTACGTGGCCGCGAGGAAGGTCGACGGGCTTGAGCCGTGGATCTACCACTACAACGTCGAAGAGCACTCCCTCGACGTGGTGTCCCGCGAGGATCGATGGCCGGACCTCAAGGAGTGTCTCGCTCTTCAGGACATGGAGGACCCCGACACCTGCGCCGCGGTGATTTTCGTCACGGCGATTTTCCTCCGCAGCTCGGTCAAGTACAACGACCGCGCCTACCGGATGGTGCTGATGGAGGCGGGCGAGGTCGGCCAGAATCTCTCGCTCCTCGCTACGGAGCTGGGGCTCGGCAGCTACTACCTCGGTGGCTTCATCGATGATCACCTGAGCGAAGCCCTGGAGATTGATGGGGTGGGGGAGGCCCCGCTTCTGCCCGTGGTGCTCGGAGTTCCCGCGAGCTCTTAGCCGCTGGGTTGAGCGTCCTGTGAGGCTCCATTGGCCGATCGAGCGGTGGCAGCTTGAAAACGGTCTGAGGATCGTTCTCCAGAGCGATCCTCATGTGCCGCTCGTCCACGTTCACTGCGTCTATGCGGTGGGAGCGGCGCACGACCCGGAGTGTCTGAGCGGGCTGGCGCACCTCTGTGAGCACCTCGGCCTGAGGAGTCAGGCTCAGGACGGCTTCCCGCCGCGGCGTCCGCTGGCAGCGGCGGTCACGAGGCTCGATCGCACTTCCTTTTTCCAAACGCGCCCTGCCGACCAGCTGGAGGATGCGCTGCTCGCTGAAGCCTGCCGCCTCAACCTGCGCGAGGCCAGCGCCGAGTCGCTGGCCAGCGAGCGCGGCATTCTGCTGCGCGAGTTCGCCGAGAGTCGCACCCACGAGCCTTCACCACTCGAGCATCTTTCAGGACTGCTCTTTTCAGGGGGCCACGGCTATCGGAAGTCGACCGAGGGAACGCCGGAAGGCGTGTCGTCGGTCGAGAGGTCAGACGCCAGCGTGTTCCTGGAGCACTACCGGCCGGAGACGGCCGTTATCGCGGTGGTGGGCGACGTGCGGCGGGAGCGTGCCGAGGAGCTGGTCGAAAAAACTCTGGGGGCAGTCTCTCCACCGGCCGGCACGGGCGTCCCCCAGGCGGTCACCGTCGACTCCTCCAGCTTCGGCGGCCATGCGGCCGTGCCCTCCCGTGTACCGACCTGCAGGGCCTACGCGGCCTGCCTGCTTCCGCCCTTCGGGGCTCGAGAGCGCGGGGCGGCTCTACTGGCCGCCCGCTGCCTCGGAGTGGGGCGCGCGAGCCTTTTAGCGCGCGAGCTGGTAAGGCGCCGGCAGGTCGCGAGGCGAGTGTGGACTCATGTTTCGAAGCTTCGCTCGACTACGCTGCTCGCTTTTGCTGCTGAGGGCGCCCCGGGCGTTTCCGCGGATCGCCTCCGCCACGAGATGGTCGAGGTCCTCGGTACGATCGCCAGAGAGGGTATTCCCAAGCTCATCCTGGAGCGCCAGCGCAAGAAGGCCTTGACCGACCTTTACGCTTTCCTTGAGGCGCCCGGGATCCGCGCCGAGAAGCTGGCCGTGGCGACTGCGTTCGTCGACAATCCAAGGCAGCCCGCCGAGGACGCCGAGCGCATGAATCAGTTGGGTTCGGACGAGGTCCACGACTCGATCGCTTTTCTCCAAGATCCCGGCCGCTTGGCGACGCTCGCGGTTGGGAATGGAGCCTCAAGGTGAGATCTCCGTGACCGCCCCGCTCCTCGATTCGCTTCGGGAAGGAGTCGACACGCGGCTGGCGAACGGCCTGCGCGTCCTGATAGTTGAAGCTTCCAACATCCCCCTGGTCCACTTTGCATGGATAGCCCCCGCCGGCAGCCGGCACGACCCGCGCGGTTTGGAAGGGCTGGCCTCGCTGACCTGGCCTCTTCTGCGAGCGGGGACCGAGTCGATGGGGGGACGGGAAATCGACGCCCAAACCGAAGACCTGGGCGCGGATATCGTGCCTCGGGTGAGCTGGGACTCCGGGCGCCTGGCTCTCGAGCTTCTCGACGAAGACTGGCGTTTCGGCCTCGAGCTGGGCTGGGAACTTCTGCGCAGGCCGCTTCTCCCCGAGCGAGATCTGGAGATGCATCGACGGCAGCGGCTTCGAACGATCGAAAGAGCCCGTCGCGACCCTTCGGCTCAATCGCGCGATGCCTTGCTGCGTCGATTCTTCGGGGACTCCGCCCGTGCGCGAAATCTTTTCGGAAATCCGGCGAGCCTCGAGTGCATCAGGCGCCGGGACGTCGTGGCGTTCCACTCCCGACGTTTTTGCCCTTCGGGCATGACCCTGGTGTGCCTGGGAAGTCTCAGGCCGCCCGCCGTGCTCGAACATCTGGCCTCCATGCCGATGGAGCCGCGGTCCAAGGGCGATCTCGCGGAAGCGGGCGAAAGCGTCGCGGCCCCTGATCTTCCCTCGCTGGAGCACCTCGAAATCGCCGATGCCTCCGCCGCCGAAGCCACCCTCGGGTTTTCGATTCCGACGGCGGACGAGGGCCAAATTCTCGAGGCCGAGCTCCTCACCAATATCCTCGGCACTCGGCTCCGGAGCGCCCTGCGCGAGCGGTGTGGCGCGAGCTACCACGTGAATTCCAGTCTGTTCGTCCGAGGTGACCTCGGGCTTCTCACGCTGGTGGCCAAAGTCGACCCCGAAAACCTCGCCCTCGCCTTCGATCAGATGCGCGGGGAGGCTGAAGGGCTGGCCGCCGGCAGGCTCTCGGCGGCCGAGCTGCGGCTCGCCAAGACCGTCGTGGAGGTCGAGACCTGGCGAAGCTTCCAGCGGCTGCCTTCGGCCGCGTCGGCCCTCGAGCGCCTGGCTCGCTCCGGTCCCGTTCTTTCGGCCTTCGAGGGGCTCGCGGAGCGCCTGGCGTCGACCACCGCCCGCGAGCTCGAGGATCTCGCCGCCCGCGTTTTGTGTCTCGAGCGCGCGGGCTTCGTCTCCGCCAGCTCGGGCGTTCCCCCTTCGTTGAGACGTGTCTCGTAGGCCCTCCGCCCTCGATCGCTGGGGCCGCTTCCGCGAGATCGCGAGAGAGCATCGAGGGCGCTTGGTCGCGGCCCATCTTCTGGCCGTGTTGGCGGTTGCCGCGACCGTTCCTTTACCCCTCCTCTTTCCAGCGCTGGTCGACGAGATTCTGCTGGACCAGCCCGGGCCTGTGCTGCCGCAGCTCGATCGAGTTCTGCCGGAGGCTTGGGCTGGCCCGACCTCCTACGTGCTGGCGATCCTGCTTCTGACCGTGACGCTGCGCCTCCTGGGGCTGGCTTTTAAAATCGTTCAGGAACAGCAGTTCACGCGCATCTCGAAGGCCGCGATCTTTCGGCTGCGCCAGGATCTCCTGTCGCGCCTGGGCCTCACCTCCATGGCCGAATTCGA
>JBCCLG010000686.1:0-3566 GCA_039027015.1 Acidobacteriota bacterium
CCGCCACGCCCGCGGCCACCGGCATCTCGAGGGCGTCGGCGCGCAGCGGGAGGGCTCTCGCGCCCGCCGGAGGGCTCGACACCAGGCTGAGTGAAAGCTCGGCGCCCACCGCGGTCTTGATCTCGAGCTGCTCGGCCAGCGCCTCGAGCATCGCGCCGTCGGCGGCGCCGAGATCGAGCACCAGGTCGAGCCCGCCCTGGGCGTGGCGGTCGAGGGCCGCCGCCACCTCCTCGATGCGCCGCTGGAGCCGATAGGACTCGCGCGAGCGCGAGCGCCGGGCCTCGAGATACTCGAGCGCGGCCGCGCGCTCCTCCTGACCCGCCGAGGCGTGCAGCACCCGGGACTCCCGCCACGGATCCTGGGCGGAGATTTCAAGAATCCGCCGCAGCTCCACCCGCTCGCCCGCCCGCAGGGACTCCAGGGACTCTTCGGCCAGCGCCTCCGCCTCGCCCTGAAGCTCCTGAAGCCGGAAAGAGCCGCCCCGGGGGGAGGCGGAGAGCGCGCAGAATTCGCCGCCCACCGAGAGCGAGCGGAAGTCGCAGGGCGCGTCGGGCTCGATGGCGTCGAGGATCTCGACCCGGTCCTCGAGCAGGCGCAGCCGGCGGCTGAAGCGCACGCCGATCCGCCGCCGCTCGGAGTCGAGAGCCCGGCGAACGGACGCCTTGACGCGTCGCGAAAGCCCGCCGCTCCAGCCGGTTAGCAGCAGCGCGACGCGAAAAGCGGACCCCCTCGCGGCCGCCAGCGGCTGGCTCGGCGCCGCCGCCCGCAAACGCCCGCGGACGGTGAACCCGGCCGCGCGCCGAGAGCCCGCGTCGGGGAGGAGGTCGGGTCCCGAGTCGAGATCGGGGTCGAGCCATTGGGAGGTGACCACGCGGCCGTCCGCCAGCCTGCCGACCCAGCCGCGGTCGCCCAGCAGGAGGGCGCCGCTGCGCCGATCGAAGATCTCGACCACGCCGCCCTTGGCGAGGTTGGCCACCGCGTAGCGGCGGGCGTCGTTCGACACGAAGAGCCGGGCGTCTTCGAAATAGCGCACGAAGGGATCCCGCTGGAAGGGCAGACGATCGCGGTCTTCGGCCGCGAAGGAGGCGCGCTCCGGCTCGAGAACCGGGCACGCCAGATAAGCCTCCAGGAACTCCGGCACGCGAGGCGCTAAAGCGCGATCGGGCATCTGGCCGAGAGGCACGAGCGCGCCGTCGCCGAGGGCCTGGCGCAGCTTGGCCGCCAGGGCGCGGGCCAGAGGATCGCCGGTCCCCAGCCACTCGACGCCGCGCGGATGGTAGGGCAAGGCTCCCGGACTGCCGGCGCACAGGCCGCCGTTCGGAGAGATGAAATAGGCCGCCATCCGGCAGCCCTCCTCGGCGGCTCGGCGCATCTCGGCGGACGGCCGGGTCTCGAGGATTCTCGAGAGAAAGGAGACCGTGGCCGTGAGGGCGCCCGGGTCGGCCGCTTCGAGGTCCTGCAGCCCGCCGCGGCGGCTCATGAACGACCGCCACAGGCGCTCAAAGCCCTCCTCGAGGGCCGGATCGCCGAGCAGCTCGTAGGCCTTCCACACGGCCAGGCAGGCCGCGGCGCGGTGGCTGACGAGGGGCTCCTCCTCGGATTCGTCGGCCGCAATCGCGGCGGCCGACCGGCGAATCGCGCTCAGAACGCGCTGGGAGACGTCGAAGGGAATCTCGCCCTCGAGCAGGCCGTGGGCCTCGATGCTGGCGAAGGTGGTGTAGGCGGTGGGCCACAGCCAGCCGCGCTCGAAGGGGTAGGACTCGTCGAAGGAGCCGTCGCGATGCTGGATCCTCTGCCAATAGTCGAGCCCGGCGATGGCCCAGTCGCGAATCGTGGCCTGACCCCGGTAGGGGCTGCCGGGAAAGTCGTGGCGGTAGACGAGGGCCAGGGCGTGCGCGCCGACCTGGCGCACGGCGTCGGGTGAGTCGGAGGCCCCGTCGAGCCAGAAGCCGCGGTGAAAGCAGCCGTAGGTCGGCGAGAGGGGGCTGCGATCCTGACCCTCGAGAAGGCGGGGGATCTGCTCGAGGGCCTTCTCGGCGTAGACCTCGCGACCCGCCTCGAGGGGGCGGCGCGGCGCCCGGGAAGGGGCGCTGGACGGATCTTCTCCGCCGGCCGCGGCGGGCCGCGTGCGGCGACGGCTGAACAGCCTCACGGCGGCGGCCCGCAGGCGGGCGGGTTGGCAATCGGGCCGGCTTCGCCCACCCGCCCGGTCAAGGCGCGGCGTCCTCCGCGGGCTCCGCGCCCTCTGCGCCTCCTGGGTCCCCGGTGAGAAAGTCCGCCAGGTCGATCACCGCGCCGCCGCGCCGCAGGCTCTGCTCGGCGGCGAAAACGCAGGCGCTGGCGCCCACCACGCCCCGCCACTCGAGCAGCTCGTTCTCCTCACCGCGCACCGCGCGCAGGAATTGGCGCAGCTGCTCGCCGTGGCCCATGTCCTGCTTGAGGCCGCCCTGGCTCAGGCGCTTTTTGGGGCCGCACAGGGTCAGCTTCTTGAAGTCCTCGAGCACCGCCACCTGGCCCTTGGAGAGCACCGTGATCTGCTCGCGCGGGTGAAAGGAGCCGCCGCTTTCGTCGAAGACCACGTGGGCCACCGCGCCGTCGTAGTAGATCGTCAGGCTGAAGTTGCACAGCTGCCGCAGATCGTCGGGCGCCTGGCCCAGGGGCCTGGCGGTGACCGCCCGAGGCTCGCGGTCGATCAGCAGGTGGCAGAGGTCCACGAAGTGCTCGGCCTCCGCCACCAGCCGTCCGCCGCCGTCTACGGGGTCCAGGGTCCAGTGGTCGGCGGGAATCTTGGGCGGCGTCACGAGGTAGGTCACGCAGTCCACCGGCCCCGGCAGGCTGCGCCGCAGGGTCTTCACCAGGGGTGCGTAGCGCCGGTTGAGCCCGAGGGTGATGAGCGCGCCCGTGCTCTCCGCGACCCTGGCGATCAGCTCGCGGAGGTGCTCCACGCGGGTGACCAGGGGCTTTTCCACCAGCAGAGCCTTGCCGCCCTCGAGTCCGCGGCAGATCTGCTCGAAATGCTCGCCGTGGGAGGAGCAGACCAGGATCGCGTCGGTCTCGGGATCGCCGGTCGCTACCCGCACGTCGGTGCTGACCATGGCGGCGCCGAGCCCGCCGGCGACCATCGCGGCGTTCTTGCCGGTGGCCGAAACCAGGGCGCGCACCACCACCCCGGGTGACGCCTTGAGGTTGGGCAGATGAACCCCCAGCACGTGGTTGCCCACGCCGATCACCGAGACGCCGAGTTCGCCCTCGCGCTTCGCCCGCACCCGCCCCGAGCGCATGGCCAGGGTGCGCCTGCGGTCGGGCGCCAGGTCGCCGGCCCGATAGTCGATCAGCGCCGCGATGCCCGGCAGGGTGCCGTCCGCGATGGCGGTAAAGGCGTCCTGCACGCTGGCCACCGGGAAACTGCCGGCGATCAGGGTCTCCACCTCGAGAGCGCCGCTCGCTAAGAGGCGCACCAGCTCCGCGAGGTTTCGCTTCTCGGTCCAGCGCACGTAGCCGAAGGGGTAGTCGACCCGGCCCTTCTCGTAGGCCCGGTGGTAGCTGCCCGGCCCGTAGGCCCGGGA
>JBCCLG010000687.1:0-3563 GCA_039027015.1 Acidobacteriota bacterium
CGACAGCCGGGCGCCCGAGGAGTGACCCTCAGCGCCCCGCGGCGAGCCAAATAGGCGAGGTGATCGTGGTGCGCGGCGTCCCCACCACCGGGTCCGTCTCGCGGCCGTAGACCTCGATCCAGAAGGGCCCCGGATCGTCCGCCGGCACGGCGATCTCCCGGGATCCAAGCCCCGAGTCTCCGCGCCAGACCTCCAGATCGCCGCGCGGCGAGCGCAGCTTCATCTCGAGGACCTCGCCCGCCTCCGCCTCGAGATCGAGGCGGATCGGTCCGGCATCGGCGGTGCGGCCCACCGGCACTCCGCCGATCGAGAAGCGCAGGGCGAAGGGCTCCAGATAGGCGGCCATGGTGCGCCGCGCTCGCAGCGCCTCAAGAATCGCCTCGGGGCTGCGGGAGGTCGCGAAAACCAGGGTAGTGCGCTGGCGAAAGTCGATGAAATCGAAGGTTCGGTCCGAGGTGGCGAGGGCCGCCAGGCGCTTACCAGCGCCCAGGGCCTCCGACCATTCGGGCAGGGTCACCGTGCGGCTGCGAACGGCGGTTTCCGGGTGCTCGCACACCACCGGCCACGCCCACTCCTCTCTGAGGGGCAGAAAGTCGGGGCCGACCTCGGCGCCGATAAACGGGTGTCCCTCTTCATCGTCGCTCGAGTCGTAGAGGAAGTAGTCGCGGGTCACGAAACTCGGGAAGCCGGCGGGCGGGTCGATCAGCTCGAAGCGCCAGGGATGGGGCGTGAAGCCCACGCCGCCCGCGCGCGCGAGAAACTCCGCCAGCCGGTCGGGCGTCTCGCACTCCACGCCGCAAAACTCCGGGGCGCCCGGCGGCAGGAGGGCGATTTTGTGGTTCCAGTCGGGGGCCCCTCGGCGATCGGCGGACGCGCAGCTCTTCTGCGAGTGGGTCCACTCGTAGCCGCAGAGAACCTGGAAGTCGGCGTCCGAATGCTCCTGGCAAATCCCCTGGAGCTCGCGCCACAGCTCGGCGTCGAGCCGGAGGTGAGGCGCGTTCGGGTCGCGGTCGTGTTCGGTGAGGGCAGCGAAGTCGAGTCCGGCCGCCCTCGCCGCCCGCAGCTGCTGATGCGCGTCGAGAACCGTGCACTCGCCCCGGCACGAGCGCGCGTCGAACGAGCCGGTGCTCGAGTGCAGGTGCAGATCGCCGCGCAGGGTCAGCAGGCCGTGGTAGGCCGCGGCGGCGGTTCTCGCTTCGGGCAGCTCGCGGACCGGCGGGCCCGCGGCGCAGCCGCCCAGAAGCACGAGGGCCGCCGCCGTCCGGGCGATTTGCCAGCGTGACCGGTGAGGCACCCGCTCGCCCGCCGCTATTTGACCGGCTGCTTGGAGCTGCGCAGAGGACCCAGCGCCGTGCTCCGCTCGTCGGGATGGTAGGTCTGCTCCAGCCCGGTGATGGCGCCGCGCGTGCCGATGATGGTCACCCGATCTCCTTTCTCGAGCACCGTGGCGCCCTTGGGCACCAGGGGCTCCCCGTGGCGCCGCACGATGGCCACCAGCGCGTCCTCCGGCAGATCGATCTCCCGCACGGCGCGGCCGATGAGCTGCCCGGCGGGCTGCTCGCGCTCGAGGGTGAGCGAGAGGAAATTGTCGTCGCGCAGCAGCACCTCCTTGAGGTCGTGGTCGTTGCGCGCCTGGGTCCACTGGGTCTGGAAGTGATCCTGGTCCACGTGATCCGCCAGCTGCGCCAGAATCCTCAGGTGCTGCGCCGGATCCTCCTTGGGGCTGACCAGAAAGAAAATCGCGTGGGCCCGCTGGCCGTCGGGGTTGGGCTCCTTGCCCGGCAGATCCGGAATGATGTCGACCCCCGGCAGCGACCGCACGATCACCATCTCGGCATGGGCCAGATCGGCGATGCGAATATGCGGCAGGGCGACGCTCTTGGCTACCGGCGTGGCGCCCACGCGGGTGCCCTGGAGCAGGCCCTCGGCAAGAAATTCGGCGTCGTGCTCGGTTTGGGCGGCGAGCAGAGTGGCGGCCTTGTCCACCAGATCCTCAAAGGAGATTTCGCGGTCGAGATCGATCACCGAGCTGCGCGCCACGATCTCGTCGAAGGGGTCGTGGTCCCTGAGGCCCTTCTCCTTCAAAATGCCGCGCATCTCGAGGTCGAGGCCGTGGTAGCGCCGCCGGCCGAGGCGCTCGAAGAGATGGTAAATCGCGCCCTCGCGGTTGACCCGATCGCTGGCGTAGAGGCGGAACCAGACGATCGACGCGGCCACCAGGCCGGCGCTGAACAGGCTCGGCAGCCAGCCCATCTCGCCGATCAGCAGGAGCGACGAGAAGATGCCGAAGAGCTGCATCCACGGGTAGAGAGGCGAGGGGTGGCCGGGATCGTACGACTCGATGCCGCTCTCGCGCCACACGATGACCGCCACCGAGACGAGGGCGAAGATCAACAGCTGGAAGGCGCTCGCCAGCTTGGCGATCTTGGCGACGTCGAGGGTGATCAGCACCGCCACGATCAGCGAGACCGTGACGGCGATCGACAGCAGGGGCGAGCCGGACGCGCTGAGGTGGCTGATGCGCCTCGGCATCAGGTGATCGCGGCTCATGGCGAGGGGGTAGCGCGAGGCGCTCAGGGTGCCCGCGTTGGCCACCGAGGTGAAGGCCACCAGGGCCGCGAAGGCCAGCATGTAGCGCCCGGGGTTGCCGAAAACCGTGGCCGCGGCGGTGGCCGCCGGGGTGAGGTTGCCCGCCAGAACCGGCATCGGCACCACGCCGACCATCACCGTAGTGCCGAGCGTGTAGACGATGAATGCGGTGCCGAGGGAAAGAAAGACCGCGCGCGGCAAAACGCGCTCGGGGTCGCGCACCTCCTCCGACAGACTGGCGACTTTGGTGACGCCCACGTAGCTGATGTAGACGAAGCCGGCGGTGGCCAGAATCGAGCTCGACTCGATCTCGAGCATGCCGCGGAACGGCTCCAGGGTCAGCTCGGGCAGGCTGCCGAAAATGAAGATCGCCAGGGCGACGAGCAGATTACCCACCAGAAAAACCTGCAGTCGCCCGCTCTTCGACGCGCCATAGGCGTTGATCGCGCCCAGCGCGACGGCCAGCACCACGGCGGTGGGAATAATTCGAACCTCCGGGAAGAAGATCCCCAGATAGGCCCCCATGCCGACCAGCGCAAAGGACACTTTGAGAATCAGCGCCAGCCAGGTGCCGAGACCCCCGATCATGCCGATCAGCGGGCCGAGGCTGCGGTCGAGAAAGTAGTAGACGCCGCCAGCACGCGGCATGGCCGTCGAGAGCTCCACCACGCTGAACATGGCGGGAACCATCGGCAGGGCGGCGATCATGTAGGCGAGCACCAGCGCCGAACCGGCGGTTTCGGCGGCGATTCCCGGCAGCAGAAAGAATCCCGCCGAGAGCGTGGCGCCGGTCGAGATGGCGTAAACGTCGAGCAGCCCGAGCTGCTTCTTGAGCTTCTTGGTTTGACCCACGGAGTGGAGACCTTCACAGAAAAAGAGGGGGCCTGCGGCGGCAGAGGATATCGTGAGCGGCGGCGGAGCGCTCAGCGGCGGCTGAATCCAGGCCCTGGGGGCCGGCGTATTTCCGGGTGCCG
>JBCCLG010000688.1:0-3550 GCA_039027015.1 Acidobacteriota bacterium
CCCGCAGGCTCGTCGCCGGCCTCAACACGGGGCGCCTCCTGGCCTCGCTCGAGATCAGGGAAAGCGAAGCTGCCTGGGCCGACGGCCAATTCCCCGGGATGGGTCTCGAATTCAGGAACGAAGCTGCCGGTCCGCACCTGGCGCAGGCGGGTGGCGTCCACGTCGACCGTCGCGGAGGTTAAGAGAACGTCCTCAAACGAGAATCGCGGCCCCTCGGCCACCAGCCGCCCCTCGGTGGCGACCATCGCGCCGCCGTCGAAGATCATGCGGCCTGAGGAGTTGCCGAGCAGATTGGAGAAAACGTACGTGACGCCGAAGGCGCGGGAGCCCTCCAGCACGAAACGGCGGCGGATCCGCTGCTTGCCGAATGCGAAATGCGAGGCCGACGGGTTGAGCACCAAGTCCACGCCGCGCGCCGCCAGCGAGCTTCCGGGACGGCGCGACACCCAGGCCTCCTCGCAGATCTCGAGGCCCAGGGTAACGCCGCCGGCGCCGAAAACCAGGTCGCCGATCGGCGCCGGGGCGCCCTGGAAGCGAATCTCGCTCACCCGCCTCTCGGGCCATGATTTGAACCAGCGAGGCTCGTAGTAGAGGCCGTCACCGGCCAGGTGCTGCTTGGCGGCAAATCCGAGCAGCTCGCCGTCGCACGCCACGGCGACGCAGTTGAAGAGCGCCTTGCGATACTGCACGGGCACACCGAGGCTGACCACCATGCCGCGGGTCTTGGGCAGCAGCTCGGCCAGCAGCTCGAGGGAGGTTTCCTGGACCCCGGGGCTTTGGTAGAAGTCGTCGCAGCCGTAGCCCGGTATGCAGAGTTCGGGCAGACAGAGGATCGACACGCCGTCGTCGCGAGCGAGGTCCAGGGCGCGCTCGATGCGGCCCAAATTGCCGTCCCAGTCGAGGGGAGTCTGGTTGAGGACGGCGGCGCCGACCTTAATGAGTTTCATCGCGATGGATCTCCGCGCGGCTGATGTCGAATCTTTGGGAGCGGCCCGGACGCCGGCGATCCGATGGCGCTAGAAGACCACGGGCGCCTCGAGGATGGCGTCGGTGCGCAGGCGAGCGAGTCGCTGACCCACCAGCATCGCCAGCTCGAGGCTCTGCTCGTAGTTGAGGCGCGGATCCACGGACGTCTTATAGGAGCGGTGCAGAGCTTCGTCCGAAAGGCCGCGGGCGCCGCCGGTGCACTCGGTGACATCATCGCCGGTCAGCTCGATGTGGATGCCCCCCAGGTGGCTGTCGGTCTCCCGGTGGATGTTGAAGGCCTGCTCCACCTCGCTCAAAATATGATCGAAGCGGCGGGTCTTGAGGCCGCTGCCCGTGGTCACGGTGTTGCCGTGCATGGGGTCGCAGCACCACACCACCTTATGGCCGCCGCCGTTTACGGCCTCGATAAGCGGCTGCAGCTCGGCCGCGATGTTGTCGTGGCCAAAGCGGTGGATCAGGGTCAGTCGCCCGGGCTCGTTCTCGGGGTTGAGGCGCTCGATCAAATCGAGCAGCCAGTCTCGGGTCATGGCGGGGCCGATCTTGACCCCTATTGGGTTTTCGATGCCGCGGAAGAACTCGACGTGGGCACCGCCCGGATCCGCCGTGCGCATGCCGATCCACGGCATGTGAGAGGAGAGATTGAACCAGCCCGGCCGATGGGGCACGCGGCGGGTTTGGGCCTGCTCGTAGAAAAGATGCAGCCCCTCATGGCTCGAGAAGAAGTCCACGCGGTTGATGTCGCCCACCTGCTGACCGGCGAGGGTCTCCATGAAGCGCAGGGAGTCGCCGATCGAAGACACGATCTCGGCATATTCCTTGGCGTGCGGCGAATGACGCACAAAGTCGAGGTCCCAATACTCCGGATGATGGAGATCGGCGAAGCCGCCGTCGACCAGCGAGCGGATGAAATTGAGCGTCAGGGCCGAGCAGGCGTAGCCGCGCAGCAGCAGGTCGGGATCTGGCCGCCTCGCCTTCTCGGTGAACTCGATGTGGTTCACCAAATCGCCGCGATAGCTCGGCAGGGTCTGGCCGTCGCGGGTTTCAAGATCGCTCGAGCGCGGTTTGGCGTATTGACCTGCGAAGCGGCCCACGCGGATCACGCGACGCTTGCCGCCGTGGGTCAGAACCAGGCTCATCTGCAGGAGGATTTTGAGCTTATTGGCGATGATGCTCGACTCGCATTCATCGAAAAGCTCGGCGCAGTCGCCCCCCTGAAGCAGAAAGCGCTCGCCCTCAACAGCCTCGGCGAGCTGCGATTTGAGGCTCTCGATCTCCCAAGAGGTCACGAGGGGCGGCAGCTTTGCGAGACGCTGCACGGCGTCGAGCAGCTCCTCGGGATCTTCGTAATTGGGTTGCTGTTTCGCGTTGAGCTGCTGCCACGATTCTGGAGTCCACTTTTGCATCGAGTTACCTCGCCGTTCATGAGGGAGCAGGATTATAGACACACCCGGCTTTGGCTTCCGCTTACGAAAACGGGCCCGTTCATCGAGCGGCCGACCGAGTGGCTGCTTGCAGCGGCCTTCTTGCGTCGTCCGGTCCCTCGGAACTCGCGCGGCTAACCGAGTCGCTTCTTGCAGCGCCCTTCCCGCGTCGGCCGGTCCTTCAGACCTCGAGCGGCAGACCGAGTCGCCGCTTGCCGCGCCCTCCGCTGCGTCGCCCGGTGCTCTCCTCTCGGCCCCCTCAGAACTCGCGCGGCCAACCGACTAGATGATGAGGTCCGCCAAGGTGGCGGGCTCTTCGCCACGCTGAGTCTCCGGATTCTCAAAGAGCCTCCCGCGGCGCTTCCCGTCGCTTCTTCGAGTCCGTCTCCAAAGATGAGACCGCGCCGCTCATACAAGCTTCGGGGGCCGAGAGGAGAGCCCCCGGCTCCTTATCGCTCCGGGCTCCGGCTGCTGCGTTCTACCTCCACCTCCTCCCCTTCTCTGCTCCTCCGGAACAAAGAGTTCTCCGCCGAGCCAGATCTTCGGACTGAGTCTCGAGGACAGCAGCCCTCTTCCCGAGCGTCCAGCAAGGCCCAGGCACTCGCCACTCCGCGAACTGGAGCGCATGCACGCAGGCCCCTCGCCAGGCGCCGCCGCAATAGTGCGGGTCAGCAGAATCCCGCGAGCCTGAGGATCCGCATGCGCCCCCGAACGCCGCAGCGAAGTTGCGGATCAGCAGGATCCCTGAAGGCACCCGCTCGATCCCGCGTCAGCCCATGAAGCTCGGCGAATCCTGGTCTCAGCCGTTGGAATGGCAGAGCCCCACCGGAGCGTTCAAGAAGCCCGGGGGAGCGAGTACGGATCCGAACCTGTGCGAGCCGTCGATCCCATCTCTGGAGTCGCGCGGGGCATTCTGGTGGGCCGAAAGAGCCTGACAAGTTCGCGGAGTCTCAGCGCGGAGAAGAACCCACCTCCTTGGCGGTCCGGAACGTCTCGTCGGAAGCCCCCGCGAGTTTGAGGATCCGCACGTAGCCCCCCGGGCGCCGCAGCGAAGGTGCGGGTCAGCAGGATCCCGCGAGCCTAAGGCTCTAGCGCTCAGCAACCTCAATCTTGGTAGAGAGAATCTTGCCAGAAGCCACGTC
>JBCCLG010000689.1:0-3549 GCA_039027015.1 Acidobacteriota bacterium
AGAGCATAAATATCTGAGGCGGTTGAACTTTCACGAGAGTGCCATAGCTCCGGCGCCATGTAGGCAGGAGTTCCGCCCGAACTCTGTTCGCCGATGCTCGCGGCTAAACCAAAGTCCGAGAGCACCACGTTGCCGGTCTCGTTCAGTAAAATATTTGAAGGCTTCAAGTCTCGATGAAGCAGCCCCTTTTGATGGACCGCTTCCAAAGACGCGCAGACTTGATGAGAGATGGAGCATGCCTTGTCCCGGGAGATCCGTCCCATGCGCCGTAGGTTCTGCGACAGAGTATCGCCAGCCACGTACTCCATCGAAATAAAGTGAACGTCTCCCTCCTCGCCGATGTCGTACACCCTGCGGACATTCGGATGAACGATTCCTCGAGCGGCTTTGACCTCTTCTCTGAGGCGCTGGATGGCGATGTCTTCAGCTTCAAGACTTTTCGAGATGAATTTCAGCGCTACTTCCACGTGGAGGATGACGTCGGTCGCCCGGTAGACCTCCCCCATTCCCCCGCTGCCGAGCAGATCAATAATTCTGTAACGCCCCGCGAAAATCTCTCCAGGAGTGAAGCGCGAACGACGCTCAGAGCCCCGAAAGGGCTGAACTTCGTCCCGAGGCCAGGCTCCTGAGTCTTGAGGTCGACCGCCACCCCCTTCCAAAGTGGGCACGCAGCCGGCGCAAATCTCCTGGTCGCTGGTGATCGATCTACCGCAGAGCTCACAGGTGCTTGCTTTGTTCCTCATCGTGCTTAGAAGGGCAAGTTTCCTCGGAATCCTCGCAGCAGCTCCGTTCGAGGAGCTGCGCTCCAGGAGTTCAGGAATGCCGGAGGAGCTTCTGCCTCGCTGGGTCGAGTCGTGCCTGCCTGGCCGACCAGGGTTCGGCCATGGCCAACCCCTGGCCACGGCTCATGAAATAGCGGCAAGGCTGAGAGACCTTTTAGGTTAAGTTTTCGGGCGTCTGTCAGAGAATAGCGCGCCACGCGCACTCTTGGCCAGATCTAAAGATTCTCTTTGGATCAACGCCTTGCCGGCAACCTTCGGAGAAAGCCGAGTGGCCCGAAGGATTTAGGGCCTCGAGGCGACACAATGGGAGACCATGACCGAGAACGCCGCACCGATGGACGAGACTCTCCAGGAGAGGCAGCTCGTACGCCGCATGAATGACGGCGAGGCGGCGGCTTTTGATGAGTTCGTGGAGCACTACACGCCCGCTCTGCTGCGCTATGCCCAGGGCCATCTGACGGGCCATCCGGAGGCCGTGCCGGATATCGTGCAGTCGACTCTCGTGGTGGCCGTCGAGCGCTTCGACACCTTCCGGGGCGACGGCGCTTTGGGCGCCTGGCTGCTGAGCATCTGCCGGTTTCAGATCGCCACCTATTGGCGGCGTCTTAAGGTGCGCAAGCGCTGGGCCGCCGAAGGCCCGGTGGAGCTCGACTCCCTGGAGTCGACGGGGGAATCCCCCGGACAATCGCTCGAGCGCCACCAGCGCAACGCTGGCGTGCACGCCATCCTGGAGCTGCTGCCCGGCTCCTACGGCAACGTGCTCGAGTGGAAATATCTCGAGGAAATTTCGGTTCAGCAGATCGCCGAGAGGCTGGGCGTCAGCTCGAAAGCCGCGGAGTCCACCCTAAGCCGAGCCCGGGCGGCTTTTCGCCGCCTGCATAGGGCGGAGGAAGCCGCCCGTTCCCGCCCCGGAGCTGCAGATGGAGCTGGAGGGAGAGCATGATGGAGCATGAAGACGCCCGGGACCTCGACAGGAACCGCGACGAGGAGGCCCACGACGCGGTCGCGGAGGCTCTCCGCCAGGCCGGGCCGCGCCCCGAGCTGAGCGCCCTCGGCCTCGAAGGTCTGTCGACCGAGGAGCTGGCGGCGCCGGCGCGCGCGGCCTGGGAGGCGCGGCTCGCCCGGCGCGCCAGGGGCCGCCGCGCCCTGGCGCGCGCCCTCGCTCTGGCCGCGGTCCTCGCCCTCGCCGCCCTCGGCCTCGCGCTGCTGCGCTCGGGGCCCAAGCCGACCGCCACGGTGCTCGCGTCACTCGCGGAGGAGCCGGCGGGGCCCGGCCAGGCCGAAGCTTGGCCTCCCGGCGCGCCGATCGCCTACGGCAGCGCTCTCGCCACCGCGGCCGACCCGCCTCTGTGGCTGAGCCTCCAGGTGGGAGCCCACCGGCTGCGCCTCGACGCCGCGAGCGAGCTGCTGCTCCTCTCGCCCTCGCGGGTCGAGCTGCTGCGCGGCAGGCTTTACGTGGAGGCCGGGCCCGAGCCCCTCGAGGTTCTCGCCGCCGGCACGGTGAGCGAGCACGTGGGCACGCACTACGAGGTCCAGGTCGAGAACGGCGAGGCCAGGGTGCGGGTGCGCGACGGCGTGGTCAGGCTGCTGCGAGGCCAGGAAAAGCTGGAGATCTCCCGGGGCCAGGCGGGCCTCGCCACACCCGCCGGACTGACCCTCACAGCCACGCCGGTGCGCGGCGAGAGCTGGGGCTGGATTCGCCACGCGGCGCCTCCCTTTATCCTCGAGGGCAGCGACCTCGCGAGCTTCCTGGGCTGGTTCGAGGCCGAGACCGGCTTTGAGGTCGAAGTCGCCCAGGAGCTGCTCACGGACGAGGACGGTAAGCCGATTCGACTGCGCGGCGCCCTCGGCGCGATGGCGCCGCGCGAGGCGCTTGACGCCGTTCTGGCGGGCACCTCCCTGCGCTCCGAGATCCGCGGCGACAGGGTCCTGATCTTCCGCGCCGCAAGGCCCTAGAACTGCAGCTCGACCCCCCATCGGACCTCTCGCCCGAGGCCCCGCTCCATGGGCAGGGTCGGGTTGGGATCGCGCAGTCTCGAGAGGGCGAAGCCTAGGGCCGGGCGGCGATCGTAGAGGTTGTCGACCCCGATTTCGGCGCGGACGGCTAGCCCGCTGCGCCAGGTCCAATCGCGGGAAAGGCGCAGGTCGAGGGCGTGCTCGATCGGCAGCCGATCGGCGTTGATCGGGCCGAGGGCCTCCGGCAGCAGAAAGCCGCGGAAGTCCGAGCGCCTGTAGAGGTCGAGGTCGAAGGCCGTGGTGGGGGCGCCGGTCGCAAAGCGCCACTGGACGTCGGCGCGCCAGGCGCGCGGCAGCTCGACGCTGGCCCACGCGGTCAGCCGATGACGCCGATCGGTAAAGCGCGGGCGCCACACCCCCTCGAGCCGGTCCTCGGAGCGCGAGAGCTCGTAGCTGGCGCGACCTCGCCACGCCCGCCGCCGCGCCTCGAAGCTGACCTCGAGCCCCTCGAAGCGCGAGGCCTCGGGAGCGAAGCGCCAGCGATCCAGCTCCAGCTCGGGAACGCGGCTCACCGGCTTGAGCAGATTCTCGAAGCGCTCGCGCGGCTCGTCGATCCAGTGCCGGTAGAGCTCCACCGAGAGGCGCCCGAAGCGCGAGCTGGCCTCGTAGCCGAGGGAGAGAAACTCGGTGATCTCGGGGGCCGGCAAGGTCCAAAAATTGTCGGGAATCTCGAGCTCATCGGTCGCCGGCAGCGAGGAGGCCTCCGCCCACGCCAGGCGCCACACCCGCGAGCCGTCGCCGCCGCGGCGCA
>JBCCLG010000690.1:0-3526 GCA_039027015.1 Acidobacteriota bacterium
GCACAAAGCCTTCTTCGCGCCCCTCGAGTCGGTCGACAGCCCAAAGCGCCAGCTCGGTGAGGGAGGGCGCGCCCTTCTCGCTGGCGATGGAGCCTTCGGGGAAGAGTCCGAAGACCCGGCCTGCCGCTCCGCGGGCCGCGGCCTCCAGCTCTTCGGGCGAGCGCGCGACCTCGACGCTCCCCTCGGCGAGCTGCGCCTCGATCTTCGCCCAGCCCTCGCTCGTCTCGAGACTCTCTCGGGTTTCCCCGAGAACCACGTCGGCGCCGGAGGCGATCATGTCGAGCACCACCCCTTCGGAGTCGCGCCGGCTGGTGCGATGGGCGAGGAAGGAAGCCGGGGTGGCGTCGAAGAACGCCGAGTCCGTGAGCACCCCAACCGCCTTGCCGGCGTCGCGCGCCGCCTCGAAGAGGGTCTCGAGACGCTCGCCTTCGGGGCCCACGCCAACCGCGCCCGGCCGGGTCCTGAAGCCGGTGGAGATGGCGGTCGCGCCCGCGGCCGAATCCGTGTAGAGGTTGTCGTAGCTGTGGGTGACCGACCAGCCGGTGGCCGGAAACCGCTCGAGGGTCAAAAAGTCCATCGGCCCGCGGGAGAGGGCGCGCGCGGCGTCGAGGTGAGCGAAGCCCATGCCGTCCCCGATCAGGATCACCAGGTTGCGCACCGGCTCGGCCGCGGGCTCGGCCCGGGCCGCGGGCTCGGCCGAGCGGTTCCAGGCGAGGGACGCGGCGGAGGTCGGATCCTCGGGGTCGAAGAAGCTCCACCACAGGGTGGCGAGGCCGGCGCCCAGCGCGCAGGCGAGGATCGAGCAGAGGACGGTCTTCATCATGGGGCTTCTCCGAGGAAGGCGGAGAGATTACCCCATATCGTGCGCCGCCTGACGCCCGTTGGCCCTCGCCTGCGCTCCTCTCAGGCAGCCGCCGCTACTTCTGACTCCAGGTGCCGTCGGCGGCCTCGAGCCACTCGCCCTGGACGGCCTTGGCGCGCAGGGTGGCGGCGTAGGTCTCCTGAATGCGGCCGAGCTGCGAGAGGTCGGCGTCGGTGGCCGCGGCGATCTCGCGGAACATGCGCTCGCGGTCTGAATTCTCGTCGCGCACCAGCTTCTGAACCTGCGCCCTTTCGCGCAGCGGCAGGGAGTCGAGCGCGCGGATTTTGACCAGGGCGTTTTTGCCCTCGCCGAGCGCCCCCGACGCTTTGTGGGCGTTGAGCGCGGCGATCCGGCGCGCCCGGCTATCGATGATCTTGCGGATCGCCGGATTGCTGATCTCAGGCGCCGCGACCTGCTGGGCGTAGGCCGGCGATGCGGTGGCCGCCAGCGCCAGGCCGATCGCCCGGCCGCCGGCGCGCTGCAGAAGGGAGGCGCTTTCGCGTCCTCCCTCGGACGCGGCTTCGTCACCCGGCGCGGGCGTTTCCGCCGGCGGGTCCAGGGCCGCAGCCTTGCGGGCCACGGCGTCCTCTATCTTTTCCGAGAGATCGCGCACCGCGGCCTCGGGGAAGTACACGTTGATGGTGATACAAGCGATGGCCGTCAAGCCGAGGACGGCCAGAAAAAGAGCTTTCCAAGAGTTTTGAGTATGCATAGGAGTCTCCTCGGTGGAACCATAGCAGGACGGCGCGGCGTCCTCGCCAGGGTGCAGGGTCTCAGCGGGTTTGGGCAGCGCTGAAGTCGAGGTTCTGCAGCCGGCGCAGCATGGCTGAATAAGACACCCGCTGACCCGGCACGGCGTTGACCACGTCGATGCCCAGGAGCAGGCCACCCTGCAAGAAAAGCTCCCGATCGCCGTCGCCGGCCAGGCCGCGCAGCTCCAGCAGGTCATCGCGCATCTCGATCGATATGCCGAGCTTCTCGTAGCGGTAGCGCTTCAAAAAGCGCTGCAGGCCGCGGTCAAAGAGGCTCGGCCTGGCGCCGGTTCCCAGCACGGTGAGGTTCTGCACCGCCTTGACGTCGACCGTCTGCTGAACCCCCGGGCGCTTGACGCTCTCGAAGCGAGCGGAGAAGGCGACCGGCGCGCCCCCCACCAGAACGCACTCGTCGACGCTGCCGTCAAGAACGCCGCGCATCTCGCCGAAGTCGAAGCGCCGGGTGATCTGCGCTAGATCGAGCCCCTCGATGTCGGCGGAGAGGCGGAAGCGCGGGAAGGAGGTCAGGATCTGGCGGCCCGTGATGTCGCGCAGGCGCACCTCACCGCCGAAAGCGCGGATCGACCCGCCGCCCTCCACCTGCAGGCGGTCGCGGTCGAGGCGAACCTTGGGCAGGGAGCCGTCCAGCCTGCCGTCGAGGCTCGGCATGCCCAGACTCTCGGTGAGCTGCGGCACCGAGAGCGCCTCGAGGTCGAGCCCCGTCTCGATCTCGAAGCCGCGGAGCAGCCGGCCGAGGGTCAGGCGATGCAGCGTCACGCGCCCGCCCAGCACCTCGAGGCCGAGGGGCTCGACCAGGGAGGCGGCGTCGGCCTGAATGGCTAGCTTCGAGCGGATCTCGGGAACCTCGAGGCCGCTTACCAGGCTGCTCCTGACGGTCAGCCTGCCGTCGAGGGGCGGGCCCGAAATCGAGTCGCCCCGGCGCTCGAGGTCGAAAGGAAGATCGAGCCCTAGCCCCGAGACGGACAGGCCCTCGAGCGCCGCCTCCACCGCGCCGAGCCGCAGCCTCCCCTCGAGCCGCCAGGCTTCTGAGCTCAGCCCGAAATTCGCGGTCCGCAGACTCCCGGCAGCCTCGAGGCGGGCCGTGCCCTCGAGCGTCTCAAGCCGCAGGTCTCCCCCCTCGAAGGCCGCCAGCACGCCGGCTTGAAGGTCCCCCAGGCTGCCGCTTTCGAGCAGCAGCTCGCCGCGTGCCTCCCGCCCGTCGCCGCCCTCGAGGGAAGCCTCGAGCCGGGTGGCGGCGGCCGCCGTGCGCGGGATGAGCTCAAGGGCGCCGCGCCAGCCGCCGCCCGAGTCTGCTTCGAGAGACGCCACCACGTCGCTTTCGAGCGCGCTCAGGTCTCCAAAGTAGGCGTCCCAAAGCACCAGGAATCCGCCCACCGTACCGGAGGCGATCTCGGCGCGCCAGGAGCCGCTCCGCTCGGCCAGCGCGCGCACGTCCAGGCGGGCGTTCAGCCCCTCGAGCACGCGGGCGCCCGACTCTGAGCTGGCCCCGAAGTCCGCCAGGCGCAGCTCCCCCTCGAGGCCCGCCTCGGGCCGCCAGCGCAGGTCGCCCTCGAGCGTACCGCCGGTGAAGGTTTGCGCCGCGCCGCGCCCCCCGCGAAGCCACGGCGAGGCTCTGCGAGCGAGATCGGCCACCGCGACATCTCGCACCTCGAGGTCGACCTCGGCGCCCCATCTGCCGCGGGCCGCCGCTGCGCCCAGGTCCGCGGACTCGGCGGCGGCCTCGAAGAAGATCCCGCCGGGTCGCGGCTGGAGCCCGAAGATCCGCGCACCGCCCGCTCCGGGCTCCAGCTCGCCGCGGACGGAAGCCTCGATCTTCACCGGCAGCGCCTCCGGCAGGTCGGCGACTCCTTCGGCCGTCAAATTCTGGATGCTCCACCGCAGGGCCTGCGCC
>JBCCLG010000691.1:0-3522 GCA_039027015.1 Acidobacteriota bacterium
CCGAGATCAAGACCTACAGCTACAACGACCGCCACCAGCTGACCGCGATCTCCCACGCCCTACAGCTCCTCGAGAACCTGACGTTTAGCTTCGACGCTAACGGCAACCGCACCGCCAAGACGCAGAACGGAGTCGAAAGCCGCTTCGTCTTCGACGCCCTCGACCGCATGACCCGCTTCGAGGAGGGCGGCCTGCCCCAGGGCACCTACACCTTCGATTACCAGGGTCTCCGGATCAAGAAGCAGAACGCTACGGCCGTCGAGTATCTCTACGAAGAGCAGAGCGTTCTGCAGCGTCACGACAGCGCGGTGGGCCAGATCACCTACGACTACGGCCCTGACCGCCTGCTCTCGGTCGATCACCCGACCGAGGGCCGCGCGTTCTACCTCTTTGACGGCCTGGGCAGCGTGGTGAACCTCATGACCCCGGGCGGGTCAGTCCAGAACCAGTACAGCTACGATGCGTGGGGCAAAAGGCGCTTTGAGAGCGGCACGAGCGGCAACGTCTTTGGCTTCACGGGCCACGAGGAAGACGCCGAGTCGGGCCTGATCTACGCGCGGGCGCGCTTCTACGATCCGGACGTCGGCCTCTTCCTGAGTCACGACCCGGTCGAGGGCGACGCGACGAACCCGCCGTCGCTGCACCGCTATCTCTACGCGTACCAGAACCCGACGGTGTACACCGACCCGACAGGCCGGATCCCTGAGGAGGTCGAACAGTTCTCGTCCTTCCTAAGGGGCGGTGGAAGCGAGGCCGCGACTGAGCTAGCGGAAGGTATCGGCGAGGAGTTCGGAACGAACGCAGGCCGCGCGAGCGCCCTCATCCTCGGCCCGCTCGGAGCCTTCGCGGATACGGCGGCCGGAATCGTCGATGCGGTAGGCACGGGCCTAGACTTCGTGGTCGCGGGCGCGGCCCCCAACTCCGAGGCCGGACAGAAAGCCGCGGTCGACGCCCTCGAGACGCTCAACCAGGCGAGCGCGGTCAAAAACTCGCTCCTCGACGCGACGGCGTGGGCCATCGAGAACCCGGAGGCAGCCGGTGCCCTGGCAGCCGAACAGATCCAGGACAAAGTCGAGTCGGGCATCGAGTTCGCGGGCGATGTGGCGAGGGGCGACATAGGAGCCCTCACTAAGCTCACGGGCGCCGCCGCCGTTGCGGTAGCCGCGGGCCCGCGAGGGCTGGTGACAGGGGCCCTGAAAGAGGGACTCCAAACCGCGGTCAAGGCAGGCACGAGAACAGCGGCGGATCTAGGCCGCGCAGGCGTGCGAGCGACGCGCCAAGGGGTCCAGGCGGCACAACAGGCCGCCAAGAAGGCCCGCAACCGCGTGCGCCGCGGCGCCGATCGAGACGCGGGCGACCGCGTGCCCGAGAAGAAGACCTCGAACCAGTGCTTCGTGGCCGGGACCCTGGTCTCTATCCCGACAGGGCTGATGCCCATCGAGGAGGTCCGAGAGGGCCTCGAAGTCGTCTCGAAGAACGAAGAGACGGGCGAAGTCCGAGTCGGCACCGTGGTGCAGGTCTTCGTGACCGAGAACCAGCCGATCTGGGATGTGGAGGTCGAGTCTGCAGACGGCAGCGTCGAGACCTACGGCGTGACGGCGGAGCACCCGTTCCACGTGGAGGGGCTAGGCTGGATCCCGGCGAGGAAGCTAGAGGCTGGCGATCCGCTGGTGGCGCTCAACGGGGAGACGGGTCTCAAAGTCCGTCAGGTGCGGGGCTCGCCGCGCCGCGAGACGGTGTACAACTTCGAGGTCGCCGAGGACCACACATATTTCGTGGGCGAGCAGGGCGTTTGGGTCCATAATGATTGTGATGACAGTACCCCTGCGGCAGGTCTAGATAGGGCGGGAGAGGAGCCACGCCCTATTAGTCGGGGAGCGCAGCTAAGGGCGAAGCATGGCTCTATTTCCCAAAGGGAACTCCATCAGCGAATCAATCTCCGCGGATCTGTGTCGGCCGAACGCGAAGTTCTAAGGGAGACCTTGAGTGCTCGCCAACGAGGGCCTGTTCTGAGTGGTATTCTAGATACCTCCAACAATGAAGTATTCTTCGGTCTCAATACTGAGGCCATCCGAGAGCTACACCCAGCCTTGGTAGGCAGAGTACTTGACTCTGGCGTCGATGTTGGAGATCTGCATTCAGAGGTAGTCGCTTTAAATAAAGCGCTCTTCGCTAGAGGGCCTGAAGCTGAGTTGACTGACCTTCCACAATTGCTACTGTTCAATGCTAGGTTTTCGCGGAATTTAGGGCTCAGCATTCCTCGATGCACCACTATCGCCCAATGCCAGGCGATAACACGTGGGGTAAAGAGCCTGAGCGACTCCGCGCCGTGACAACGGACTGGAAGGTCGATGGCCCAAAGAGTACTTTACGACGATCTCAATTTCACCGATGGGCGAGTCTACGAATATCAGGGAGCGCCTTTTACCGGTACTGGAATCGAGAATACGGCAGGAGGGGAAATCCGTTCAGAGATCGAATTTCTCGACGGGCAGCAGCATGGTTGGGCTAAGGATTACTTTCCAGACGGTCAGGTCAGCGGCGAAACTCCGTATGTGTCAGGACGGCGGCACGGGACAGAAAGAGAATGGTTCCCAAACGGCTCGCTTTGTAAAGAGAATTCTTTTGAGCATGGGGTGTTGATGACTTCCCGGCGGTGGTCCGAAGAAGGAAGGGTTGTTGAAGAGTACACGAGAGCCGTAACTGATCCTTTGTACCGGGCCGCGAAGCAGCGATCTCAACAAAGAACCAGAGCTAATCCTCAGACGTCCTTCCCAGCCCCCAACGGGTCTGGGCGGGACGAGCCCGGCTGACGCGCCCGGCGCTGCTAACTCGGGCGGCCGGCCCGGCGAGGGGCGCCGGGGTCCTCGGAATCAGGCTTCGAGTCACCCACCCCACGCCCCGCCGCGGCGGCCGCCCGCCAGGCGCCTTCGCTTCGCTCGGCCCCTGTCGGGATCGGTCCACTTCCGATAAGGCCGCCTTATCGAGAAGTGGCCCTCGGCCACTCGCGGCTCCGGGCTTCGCCTTTACATAACAAGTTATGTACAAGCAGGGAACTTGGGGCGGTTGAGGTCGCCGCCCCCTGAACGTCTCCCGGCTTGCGGGTCCATTCTCATTGGGGCGCCCCTCGCCGACCCTTTTGCCGTGACGGAGGACTTCATCGGCTCACCCCGCCCGGCCACGAACGCCCGTCCACCCCCGGCGGCCTCCGCAAAGAGCTGCTGGCCCATGGCCGTCGCGCTGGCCGTGATGGCGTTCTTGACCGAACGGCAGCTGCCAGCGCGCTCATCCTCGGTCCGCTCGGAGCCTTTGCAGACACAGCGGCAGGGATCGTCGATGCGATAGGTGCAGGCCTACTAGTGGACTGTAACACTTGAACCCTTAGCGCTCATGCGGCTATTCTTTTCGATGGATCGTTGTGTTTCCATTTAACCGGTCGTGGGGACTCGTTGTAGTGCCGGATGTACTTCATGATCTTTCGATCCAGGTCCTTCTCCGAAGTGAATATCCCTCGATGAAGCA
>JBCCLG010000692.1:0-3520 GCA_039027015.1 Acidobacteriota bacterium
CGGCCCCTCGGGGCTGGCGATCCCGGCCCTGGGCGATACGGAGACGGCCCGGCTGTGGAGCAATCTGGGCTTTCCCAGAACGTCGGCCATGACCTCGGAAGGCGCGTCGCCGGCCCCGCCGCGGTAAAAGACGTTGGCCGGCGCGGACGGCAGGGGAAAGCCCAGATTGCTCCACAGCCGGGCCGTCTCCGTATCGCCCAGGGCCGGGATCGCCAGCCCCGAGGGGCCGACCCGAATGGGCACGCCGTAGGGCATCCGGATGCGTTCGGTGGCCCATTCCTGGCGCGACAGCACGTAGACCGTCAGCGTGCCCGGCTGGGCCCAGCGGCTGCTGAGGCGCATCATCCCCTCGAGCCGCAGCTGGATCCGCGCCGCCCTGTCGAGGGCGCCCAGGGTGTAGCGCATCTGGGTCGAGTTGCCCGGCAGGGTCGCCAGGGAGACCTCCGAGGGCGCCGCAAAGAGGCGCGTGGGCGCCTGGAAGCCGCCGACCGCGGCTCCGCTCTCTTGCGGCGCCGCGGCCGCGGGACCGGAGATCAGCAGGCCGACCAGCGCCGCGAAGAGGGCGCGTGCCGGCCGATGGCGGGAGGCAGCCTGACGCTGCGGCAAAACGGGCGTAGACGGTCGCATGGCGCCGAGTTTATAGGATCGCCGAGCGCCCCGAGGCGGCCGGCGCTACAATCGGGGCAGAGGACATCGCGTCGCCCCAGTTCCTATTCCGCTAGCGCAGCCGCCCGCATTTCCCGGCGGCCGCGAGGAGGTCGCCCTTGAGCACCCAAGAGATTCCAGATAGCAAGACTTTTGTCGCCGGCCTGATCGAGGAAATGCAGCAGCTTTTTGCCCGGCTCGGCGCCGAGCAGACGCTCGAATCCGAGTCCGGCGGCAACGTGGAGGTGGTCACGCTCCTCAAGCTCGCGCTGGCGAGCGAGCTGGAGGCCGCCGAGGTCGCCGCCTTCTGGCTGCCGACCACGCCCGAAATCGACGCCAAGACGATCCTCGCCGAGCAGTGCGCCGATGAGCTCCGCCACTACAACCTGATCCTCGGCCGACTCGAGGCGCTAGGGGAAGATATGAGCGGCTTCGATCCCCTGGCCGAGGGGCACGGCCCGCTGCAGCAGTTTTTGCGCAGCCTGCGCACCACCGAGGAGCGCATTGCCGCGGGTCCCTTCGCCTGCGAGGCGGTCGCCGAGGTGCGCAACGCGCAGTTCATCGACTACTGCCGCAAGGTAGGCGATGAGGAGACGGCCAGGCTCTACGAAGACACGATCCACCCGGAAGAGATTCACCATCACCAGCGCGGCCGCGCCTACCTTGAGAAGGTCGCCACCACGCCGGAGGTTCAGCAGCGCATCACGAACGCTACCCAGAGCTGCCTGGCGATCGCCGACGAGCTGCAGTCCCTCGCCGAGATGACCACCGGCGTGCCCAATCTGCCCGTGTCGTAAGCGCCGCCCCGCTCGCCTTTCCCCTCCAGCCGTGACGATTCGACGCTCCTGAAACGCTCGCGCGCCCGAGCTCACCAGTCCTCGACCGCCTCCAACCGATCTCCCAAGGACACGGGCGGCAGACTTTTCAGTCCTTTTTCCCCGCGCGCCGCTCTGCTAATCTGGCCGGAATACCCAGCCAGACCGGCCAAGGCGGCCTCGCGTTGTGCTCAACGCGGGGCTGCGGCAGCTTTCGAGGAGCACGACCTTGATTCGGAAAAGCACCCGTCTTCACTCCCTCTGGCTGCTCTTCGCTTGGCCGGTCGCGCTCCTGGCGGCGAGCGCTGCCCACGCCGGGCCGGTGGGCACCTACTCCCTGGTCGTCGACAACCCCACGGCCCTGTCGGCCGATGAGGGCGTTGGCTCTATCAATTTCGACGTGATCGCGGTGGGCTTCTCCTGCCCCGATAGCTTCGGCGGAGTGACGTGGGACGTGACCCGCAACTTTTTCGCCGGCGCCGATGCGGCCGACGCACCGTCCCACACTCCGACGGTGGCGAGCTTCAATTCGGGCAACCTGGCCGCCAACGTCGACGTGGTGATCACGGACGACATGCTGCTCGAGGGTCCCGAGACCTTCGAGATCGTCTTCACGGCGCTCGCCCCCGAGATCAACTGCCCGTCCCTGGGCGGCGTGATCGTGCCGTCGACCGGCAGCTTCGCGTTTATTCTCGAAATTCTCGACAACGAATTCGACACTCCCGAGTTCACCGTGTCGCCCGTGACCGTCGACGAGAGCGCCGGCCAGGCGATCTTCCAGGTCGAGCTTCTCGACCCGCCCCCGAGCGGCACCTCGACAGTGGAGGTTTTGACCCAGGACGGCACGGCGACCGCCGGCGCCGACTACCAGCCGGTGTCCACCACGGTGCTGACCTTCGACTTCGTCAGCCCGGTCAAGCAGGTGGCGGTCGACATTCTGGATGACAGCGTCCCGGAGGGCGACGAGGATTTCACGCTCCTTCTGCAAAACCCCATAGGCGCTGATCTGCTGGTCAACCAGGCCCTCGGCACAATCGAGGACAACGACCTCGCGGGCGGCCCCGAGATCTCGATTTTCGACGCTCCGACGGCCCTCGAGGGCGCGGCCGCCCCGGGCGACCGCCTGCAGTTCCGGGTCGAGCTGACGAGCCCGATCCCTAGACAGGAGCGCGGCGTCGTCCAGGTCGATTTTCTGACCCTCGACGGCACCGCCCTCGAGGGCGAGGACTACGCGGGCAGCGCGGGCACCCTGGTCTTCCCCGCCGGCGTCACCCAGAGAATCGTCTCCATCCCGGTGCTCGACGACGGCAGCGCCGAGGCCACGGAGGAGATGTTCGTGCTGCTCGAGAACCCGGTGGGCGCCACCCTCGTGGCCGACAAGGCCCGCGGCCTGATCGACGACGACGACGCCCAGCAGGGCCTGCCGACCCTCGGCATCGGGGACGCCCAGGTCGAGGAAGGCGACGGCGACGACGAGGCGAGAGAGGCGGTGTTCACGCTCCGCCTTTCCTCGGCCTTCCAGGCTCCCGTCTCGGTGCGCGCCGAAACCCGGGAGGGAAGCGCCACCGCGGGTGAGGACTTCATATCCTCGAGTCGACTCGTATTCTTCGATCCAGGCCAGACCGAACAGCAGGTGCGGGTCGCGGTAATCGGCGACGCCGTGCCCGAGGCCGACGAGACCTTCAGCGTGGTGCTGAGCGGTCCGCTGAACGCCATCATCGTCGACTCCGAGGGCGTCGGCACCATCCTCGACGACGACGAGGCCGAGGCCTCGACGCTGACGATCGAAGACTCGGAGGTCGTCGAAGGCAATCCGGGCAGCGGCGGCGAGATGCTCTTTGACGTCCGCCTCCAGCCGCCGTCAGACGGCGCGGTCACGGTGCGCTTCGCCACCTCTGACGAGACCGCCGAAGCCGGTCTCGACTATCTTGCAAGCCAGGGCACCCTGACCTTTGCCCCGGGAGAGACGCTTCAGAACCTCGCGATC
Organism: Acidobacteriota bacterium; assembly: GCA_039027015.1. Taxonomy (GTDB): domain Bacteria; phylum Acidobacteriota; class Thermoanaerobaculia; order Multivoradales; family J023; genus JAUIJL01. The sequence goes on from JBCCLG010000692.1 coordinate 3,448, forward strand.
CGCGTGGCGGGGGACCGGCTGAGCGAGGCCGACGAGACCCTCCGCGTCACCCTCTCGAATGCGGACGGCGCCG
>JBCCLG010000693.1:0-3518 GCA_039027015.1 Acidobacteriota bacterium
AACGCTTCCGTGGCCTTTTCGACGTCGCCGCCGAAGGCGCTGAGCACCATCACGGGGGCGAAGATGCCGATCAGCCCCAGGGCTGCGCCGGTGAAGGCCATCACCAGGCCAAAGACCAGGCCCCACACGCCGACCTTCACAAGCAGGTCGGCGTGTGGGGCCTGGTCTTTGGCCTGGTGATGGCCTTCACCGGCGCAGCCCTGGGGCTGATCGGCATCTTCGCCCCCGTGATGGTGCTCAGCGCCTTCGGCGGCGACGTCGAAAAGGCCACGGAAGCGTTCGCCGGCCCGCGCGTGGAGGCTTTGGGCGAGGCCGCCGCCATGCTGCCGATGGAGCCGCTGATCGCCCGCGTCGAGAGCAGCCGACCCGGCTTCGTGGCGACCAGCCTGTTCATCACCCACTGGCGGGACGCCCACGCCGAGGTTTCGATCAATCTCGACCGCGACCCCTATCGTCAGCTGGCGTCCGGCGAGACCCACCGCGTCAGCCTGGTGGACGGCGAGACCCTCCACGTCAGCACGCTGACCGGTCGCGGGCTGGGCTCCCGCCTCTTTGGCGCCCTCGGGCCGGTGCACTACGCGCTTTTCGCGAGCCTCGGGCTGAAAATGGTGTACTTCATCTCGGGTCTGCTGCTGTCTCTAGGCATCGTCAGCGGCACGGCCCTGTGGCTCGAGCGGCGCCGATCGGCCGCGCGCGACCGCTACTTCTGGCTGGCTCGCTTTCACCTCGGCGCGAGTCTCGGGCTGATCGTGGCGTCCGTCTTCTCGATCGCCGCGGGCCGATTTGCCGCTGCCGCCGTCGAGCCGGTCTTCTGGCTCACCTGGGGCCTTTGGCTCGTCGGCACCTTCGGGATCGGCGACGGCGCGATTTGGATACGCCGCAGCTCGGTGCTGACCGGCCTTACCCTCGTGGCGGTCGCCGGCGGCGATCTGCTCACGTCGCCGCGGCTCACCGCCGACGCCCGCTCGGTGGATTTGACGCTCCTGGCCCTGGGGCTTCTGGTACTCGCCGGCGTCCTCCTCTCGATCCGCATGGGACCCGAGATCTCCGGCGCCTCGCCCCGCACCGCCGAGGAAATTTCCTGAGGCCGCCGAACCCGCCGGCGCGGCCCCGCCCCTCCCCTTCTCTCCTCAAGAATCGCACAACCCATCCACCACTTTTAGCAACCTTCTCAGGACACCGATCAAGACACACATAAACCTCGGTGGCGCCGGGCGCCGCTGAGAATCAACCGCCACCCTCGCCCTCCCCGGACTTGCGATCAAGGGGGAGAGCCGGTGGCCGGCCGAGGAGACCCTCCACGCCGCGCGCGCGGACTCCGAGGGCTCCTCGGGCCACCTACGGAGAATAGTTTCGATGAACTACACCGGACCCAAAGTACGAGTTTCGCGAGCCCTGGGCCTCGCCCTCACCCCCAAAGCCGCCAAAATCATGGAGACCAAGGCGTACCCGCCGGGTCAGCATGGCGCCAACCCGCGGCGGCGCCCGCGCATCCAGGGCTTCAAGGCTCAGCTGCTCGAGAAACAGCGCCTGCGCGCGCAGTACAACGTCCACGAGCGTCAGATGCGCACCTACTTCAAGCGCGCCAACAACTCCAAGGGCAACACCGGTGACGTGCTGGTGGCCCTGCTCGAGACCCGCCTCGACGCCATCGTGCTCCGATGCGGCTTCGCGCGCTCGATCTACGCCGCCCGGCAGTACGTCAACCACCGGCATGTCCAGGTCAACGGCCGCCGCGTCGATCGCCCGAGCTATCCCGTTCGCCCCGGCGACGTGGTGCGCATCCGCCCCCAGAGCACCAACCTGCTGTGCTTTCGCGAGGCCCTCGAGTCGAGCCTCAACCCGCCCGAGTACCTCACCCTCGACAAGGATCAGATGACCTGCCGTCTCGAACGCATGCCGCAGCGCGACGAGGTGCCGATCGTGTGCGATATCGCCAAGGTCATCGAGTTCTATTCCCGTTGATCTTTGCCGGATCTTCCGACATCATCTTGTGAGGGATCCTCGAGGATCCCCGAAGACCTCTGGAATTTCTAGACTCATCAAGCGCTGGCCCCACGCGGCCGGCCAAGGAGTTTCAACATGCCTTTCGAATCTACTAGCGGCGGTCCGGATCGCTCCGTCGTGATCGCCTGGGGCAGCAGCACCGGCTACACCGAAGAGGTCGCGACGAGCCTGCACGAAAAACTCGACGGTATTTCCGACCGCATCGTCGATATCGCCGACATCGAACCCCCCGACCTGCTCGAGTACGACGTGCTGCTCATCGGCATCTCGACCTGGCACGTCGGAGAGCTGCAGGACGACTGGGACCACTGCTTCGACGAGCTCGCCGACCTCGACTTCTCCGGCAAGCTGGTGGCCTTCTTCGGCTGCGGAGACGCCGATGGCTATCCCGACAACTTCCAGGACGCCATGGGCATCCTGTGGAAGCGGCTCGAGGAGCAGGGCGCCAAGCTGATGGGCCAGTGGCCGATCGAGGGCTACGACTTCCTCGAATCGGAGGCCCTGACCGAAGACGGCAAGCACTTCGTCGGCCTGGCCATCGACGAGCACAACCAGGACGAGCTGACCGAAGAGCGAGTCGACCGGTGGTGTGACCAGATCCAAAAAGAGATGGTCACGATCCTCGACTCCGAAGCAGTTCCGGCCTGAGAAGATCCTGCGCGTTGACCGCCGGTGAAAAACCCGGGGTCCCGCAGGCGCAGGGGCGAAGGACGAGGGGCCTATGGACTGCATCAATTGCGCGGCGCCGCTGCCGGCAAAAACGATCCGCTGCCCCTTTTGCCAAACCCTCAACGATATCGACCTGCGCGGCCGCTTCACCGTGTCGCGCGGGAGCACCCTGCGCGACTGCCCCAGGTGCAGGCAAAATCTCCAGGCGGTCCACCTCTCGATAGGCGCCGAAACCGTGGAGCTGGACCGCTGCCCGGAGTGCAGGGGCATCTTTTTCGACTCGGGAGAGGTTGAGGGACTTCTCGACAGCCTGGAGACGCGCCCGGAGGTCATCGATCACCGGCAGCTCCTGACCCTGGTCGAGCAGGAGGCCCCGGCGGAGGATCCCGGCGACATTTCCTACCGGCCCTGTCCCGAATGCGGGCAGCTGATGCACCGGCGCAGTTTCGGCCAGCGTTCGGGAGTGATCGTCGACTGCTGCCGGGAACACGGGCTGTGGCTCGACGGCGGCGAGCTTCGTCAGCTCATCCGCTGGACCCAGGCGGGCGGGCGTCACCATGACGCCCAGCAAAAGGCCGAAAAGGCGAAGCTCGAGGCCAAGCTCAGGGAGATCCCGGCGGTGCCGCCGCAGCTGGATACCCACCGGGACCGCTTCGAGCGGCCCTTCGGCGCGGGAGGAATCGACGCCTTCGACCTTTTGAGGGGCCTGCTGGCGGTCAGCCGATGGCTCGGCCGGCGAGTTTGAGCACGCCGCTTGACCCGAGAGCAACCCGAGCGAGACGCGCGCGGAGTCGAGGGCGCCGCAGGTTTGAGCCTCTGAGGCCCGAGAGCGCGCTTTCTAG
>JBCCLG010000694.1:0-3517 GCA_039027015.1 Acidobacteriota bacterium
CGCGGGCCGAGGCGCCGCGGCATGACGGTTAGCCGACCCCGCGACGCCGAATCGCCCTTCCGCCCCTCGGCCCTTCGAGTGCTCGAGGAGGTCCGCCGCTGCCTCGCAGAGACGCCGTGCGCTCGCTGGCTGGTCGCCTTTTCGGGCGGTCCAGACTCCCTGGCTCTGGCGTGGGCCTGCTCGCAGCTCCGGCTCACAGGCGGCCTCCACACCACCCTGGCTCATCTCGACCACGGCCTCGACCCCGAGTCGCGAGAGCGCGCCAGCGCCGCCCGGCAGCTGGCGGCGCGCCTCGACCTGCCGATCGTGATCTCGCGAGCCGAAGAGGCGAGGCCTTCGGGGACGAGCCTCGAGGCGTGGGCGCGCGAGCAGCGCTATCGCTTTCTCCACCGGGAGGCGCGCCTCGCAGGCGCCGAGAGGATCGCCACCGCGCACCACGCCGACGATCAGGCGGAGACCCTCCTTCTAAGACTCCTTTACGGAACGGGCCTCGAGGGCCTCTCGGGCATTCGGCGGGCGCACGGCCGGGTGGTGAGACCTCTGGTGCACACGCGGCGGCAGCTGCTCCAGGAAACGCTGAAGTATGCCGGCCTCGAGCCCACTCAAGACCCGACGAACCGCGACCTCAGGCGCCCCCGCAATCGAATCCGCGCCCTGGTTCTGCCCGAATGGACTCGGTGGGAGCCCGTATTGATCGAAAGGCTCGCGGGCGTCGCCTCCAGGGCGTCTCGCCTCACGCAGCGACTCGATCGCGTGCTCGGCGCCCAAATCGGCCTCCGGTCGATTCCGGGCGGCGGCGCCGCGGCGGGCCGCCAGCAGATCGAAAGCCTGCCGTCCGACCTGCTTCCCCACGCCCTCTCGACGCGCGCCCGCGCGGCCGAGCGTCCGCTGCCCACCACCCGCCGCGCCAGAAGTGAGGTGATAAGGCAAAAGAACGCCGGCCACCGGGTCGGCTGCGACGCGGGGGAAGACTGGCGATGGCACGGAGACAGACTGGCTTTACGCCTGCTTCCGCCCCAAAAACCAATGCCCCAATTCACGTATAATCTAGAAGTACCCGGCTCGGTATCCGTTTCCGAGCTGAAGACGCAGCTCCGCATCACCTCCGCCCCCTCCAGAACCCTGGGCTCGCCGGAGGTCGAACGAACGGACCGCTTCTTGGCTCGCCTGCCGGCTGCCGGACGCTGCCGAGTCGAGATCCGCAACAGACGACCAGGTGATCGCCTCAAACCGGCGGGTCGCCGCGGCGAGAAGCGCCTGAAAGAAGTTCTGATCGATCAACACTTTCCGCGCGAGATGCGCGATCGGCTCCCTCTCCTGGTGGTCGATGGTCGCATCGCCTGGGTCCCCGGGGTCACCTACGACGAGACCTTTCTCGCCCGCACCGACGAGCCTGCCTGGCTGGTGGAGCTGCGTCCCGAGACCGAATCGCCCCGCGATTCGAACGATGAAAGAGGTAGCACACCTTGAATTCCAACTTTCGCTCACTTCTATTCTGGATCGTCATTTTCGGCGTCGTGGTGCTGCTCTGGCACGCCATTCAGGGCGGCGCCGGAGATCCCCAGGAGATGAACTTCACCGAGTTCCTGGCGGCCGTCGAGAAAGACGAAATCCGCGAGGTGACGATCAAGGGAGAGCGCGAGCTCTTCGGTAAGTTCGTCGGCAGTCAAACCGCGGAAGACAAATACGACTTCTACGCGCAATTTCCGGAATATCCGGACCTGGTTACCAAGCTCCAGGACGCGGGAATCGTCATGACGTACGAGAAGACGAAAGAGAGCCCTCTGCTGGCGATCTTTCTCACCTGGGGCCCGGTCCTGCTGATCGTCGGCCTGTGGATTTTCTTCATGCGTCAATTCCAGTCGGGCGGCAACAAGGCCCTTTCCTTTGGCAAGTCGAAGGCCAAGCTGCTCAACACGGGCGGCAAGAAGGTGACGTTTGACGACGTGGCCGGGGTTGAGGAGGCGAAGAGCGAGCTGGCCGAGGTGGTCGAGTTCCTCAAAGAGCCGCAGAAATTTCAGAAGCTGGGCGCCAAAATCCCCAAGGGCGTGCTGCTGATGGGCTCGCCGGGCACCGGCAAGACCCTTTTGGCGAGAGCCATCGCCGGCGAAGCCAACGTGCCCTTCTTCTCGATTTCCGGATCCGACTTCGTCGAGATGTTCGTGGGCGTAGGCGCCAGCCGCGTGCGCGACCTTTTTGAGCAGGGCAAGAAAAACGCCCCCTGCATCATTTTCATCGACGAGATCGACGCCGTGGGTCGGCACCGCGGCGCCGGTCTCGGCGGCGGCCACGACGAGCGCGAGCAGACCCTCAACCAGCTGCTGGTGGAGATGGACGGCTTCGAGACCAACGAGGGCGTGATCCTCATTGCCGCCACCAACCGCCCCGACGTGCTCGATCCGGCGCTCCTGCGCCCGGGCCGCTTCGATCGACGGATCGTGGTCGACCGGCCCGACATCAACGGCCGCCTCGGCATTTTGCGGGTACACACCAAGACTTTCCCCCTCGGCGACGACGTCGACCTCGAGGTGGTGGCCCGAGGCACCCCGGGCTTTGCCGGCGCCGACTTAGCCAACCTCGTCAACGAGGCCGCCCTGATCGCCGCCAGGCGCGACAAAAAGAACGTCCAGATGGAGGACTTCGAGTACGCCAAGGACAAGGTCGTGATGGGCGTCGAGCGCAAGACCCTGATGCTGACCGATGAGGAGAAGGAGAACACCGCCTTCCACGAAGCCGGTCATGCTCTGGTGGCCGCCTTCATGCCGGGCACCGATCCGCTCCACAAGGTCACCATCATTCCGCGTGGCCGGGCCCTCGGCCTCACTATGCAGCTGCCCACCGAGGATAAGCACACCTATCGGCGCACCTATGTCGAGAGCCAGATCGCCGTCCTGATGGGCGGCCGCGTGGCCGAGGAGCTGATCCAGAAGGGCGACATCACCACGGGCGCCGGCAACGACATCGAGCGGGCCACCGCCCTGGCCCGGCAAATGGTGTGCGATTGGGGAATGTCGGAGCTGGGTCCGCTGGCTCTGGGACAGAAGGAAGAGCCGGTCTTTCTCGGCCGCGACTACGCCCAGACCGCCAACTACAGCGAGGCGACCGCCATCGAGATCGATCGCGAGATCGGCCGCTTCGTCAACGAGGGTCTCGAGAGGGCGCGCGAGATCCTCAACGACTACCGTCCGGTGCTCGACCGCATCGCCCTCGACCTGCTCGACCGCGAGTCCCTCGAAGGCTGGGAGATCTACGAGATCATCAAGGAGCTGACCGGCAAGGACCTGATGCCCGCCTCGACCCGCCAGCGGCGCGACGATATGCGCAATCAGGACGAGGCGCCCCCGACCGCGCGCCCCGAGCCGGCCGCGCAGGATGAGGTTGGATGATACGCTGTGGTCGGAGATTTGATCAAACCTGTGATGCGCCGCCGGGTGCATGTTCGATCCTCTTTTGATCCTAAAGGGTCAGACAGATGATTGCACAGAGCTTGATTTCATACCATCGCCAACCCAAATGC
>JBCCLG010000695.1:0-3513 GCA_039027015.1 Acidobacteriota bacterium
GCGTCCTCAAAGAGCGCCAGGCATCTCGACCGGCTGGCCTCGAGGTCCTGCCCAGGCGCCGGCTGCTCGGGGCGCGCGTCGCGGGTCTCGAGCAGCCCGAGGTGCGCGGCCAGAAGGGCGCCCGCGGGCGGCGCGTCAGCGTCGCGCGAATCGGGCGGCCGCGCGTCGGCGATCTCGACCGCCTGGGCGTAGGCCGCGCGCGCGTCCTGCGGTCGGCCGAGAAGCTGGCAGGCGCGGCCCGCCGCTGCGGCCACGCGGAGGAGGAGATCCCGCTCGCCGCTCTCGACCGCCAGCTCGATGGCCGTATCGATCGCCTCCTCGGCTCGCCGAGCGTCGCCTGCGCGGGCCGAGACCAGCCCCCGCAGGGCCAGAGCCTGGGCGCGGGTCACGGGGTCCGCGGCCGTCGGCCCCGAGAGAAGCCCGTCGATGCGGGCGAGAGCCTCGCTCGCCCGCCCGCAGCGCGACGCGGCCGCGGCGGCGGCGAGGCGCGTGGGAGTGAGGAAGGGAGGCGAGCCGAGGCGCAGGTAGAGCCGCTCGGCGTGCTCGAAGTCGGCGAGAGCCCCGGCCGCGTCGCCCAGGCGGTAGCCGAGGTCCGCGACCTCCACCGCGTAGCGGTAGTGGCGCAGGGCGTCCTGCTCCCGCCGCGCCGCTTCGAGGCCGCGACGGGCCCGCTCGCGCGCCGCGCCCAGCTCCAGCCGCCGCCGGTGGGCGACGATCCAGAAGCGGGCCTCGTAGCGCTCGACCTCCGGAACTTCGCTGTTGTGGCCGTCCGAGGTGGCCTTCCAGCGCCGGGTGCCGGCGGCATCGCCGAGCATCTGATGAATCGCCCCCAGGTTGTCGGCCAAAATCGACCTCGAGAAGGCCGCCTCGCGCACGCCAGCGCGGGGTGAGTCGAAGGGCGACCGCGCGTTCTCGAGAGCGTCGTCGAGCCGGCGATAGGCCAGCTCGCACTCCCGGGCCGCCTCCGCCAGGCGGCCGGTGCCGGTAAACATAAAAGAGCGGATGTTGCGTCCCCAGGCCTCGAGAATCGCGGCCTCCGCGGCCGGCAGCGAGTCGCCCGTTCGCCGCGCCTCGTCGATCGCCCGCCGCGACCACTCGAGGCCGCGCTCCCGCTGCTGGAGTCGGCGTCCGTAAGCCACCGCCAGGCGGTAGCACAGCGCCGAGCGCTCGGCGGCCTCGCTTTGGCCGTCGAGGGCGCGGGTCAGGTGGTCGATCAGCAGATGGGCGAGCTCGCGATTGCCGAGGGAGCGAAACTGGCGATTGTGGGCCGAGAGGGCGATCCAGCCGTGGACCCGGGCCCTCTGATCGGCGCTCAGCGTGCGCGCCGCCCTCTCGCGGCGCACCAGCGCGAGGCCCCGGCGCAGGGCGGACTCGAAGGCGAAGCTCTCGAAGGCCTCCCCGACGGCCCTCAAGGCGATGTCGGGGTTCTCCGGCAGAGGGTCCAGGACGCCGTGAGGACCCGCGGGGGCCGCCGATCCGCCCTGGGTGCGCTCGAGGTCCCGGGCCTGGGCCTCCGGCAGGGCGAGAAGCCCGAGGGCCATACGCCAGAGATCCTCGCCGCGGTGCTCCCACACCAGGCCGTCGGAGTCGGGCTGAGGGGAGAGGCGCTCGGGGTCGAAGCCGACCACCAGGCGCGGCGCCGAGGCCCGGTGATGCCGGTAGACCGTGCGCAGAAGCGCCAGGCTCTCGCGGTCGAGAATCGCCAAATCGGGCACGATCCACGCCGCCCGCTGCCGGATCGCCGGGTGCCGATAGAGGTCGTGCACCGCGCCGGCAAGCGCCTCGAAAAGGGGCCTTTGAAGAAGAAAATTGTGGCTGAGGTGCGAGAGGGTCCGGGCCGCGAAGAGCGTCCGCTGGTGGCCGCTGCCGCCAGCCGAGGCTCCGCTTCCCGGGAGCATGGCGAGGGCGTCGCCGTGGCGGTCTCTCCAGGCCGAGAGGTCTGCTGAGTCCTGCAGCCGCCCTATCGCGCGCTCGATTAGCGTACGCGCGCCGTTCCAGGGCCGCGCCCGGGCGGGCTCGAGCAGGATCGCCCCGGGGCCGGCGGCGCCCGAGAGCCGCCGACACTCCCTCTCGAGCGCCGGGCGGTCGCCGCGCAGGATCGTGATCGTCGGCCGGGTCAGTCGAGGGCGTCCGCGGGATAATAGAAGTGGATGGCGCAGGTTTCCGGATCGACCACCGGTCCGCCACCGAGCACGCCGTCGCCGCCGATGACTTGACGAAGCTCCTGGTCCGAGAGGTGGACGAGATCCTCGATTTTGCGGGTCTTCCGGACTGCCTTTCGAGCGAGTTTCTGAATATTCATGGGGGCCCCTTTCATGGGTGATTGATGAGGAAATATCTTAGCGCATCACCTGGTTCGGGGCCGCGTCCCGCGCGGATTCTCAACTTTCCGTCCCGAGTGCCTCAAGGGCCTTCTGAATCTCGCCGCGCCGGCCTGGGCGAACATCGGTTAACGCCCGACTCCCCGGATTCACCGGCTTTGCCACCGAGGCTCGCCCATGCCCTTCGCCACCGAGAAGTTCATCGCCCTGAGGCCCTTCGCCTACCATCTCACCGAGCGCAGCAACCTGCCGTCGATCCTCGAGGAGGGGTCGCTGCGCAGCGCCGCGCACTGGATCGAGGCCGCCGGCCGGGAAGACCTGGAGGCGAGTCAGCGCACCGAGTGCCGGCGGGTTGTGGCGCGGGGTCGGGAGATTCACCTGAGGGATCAAAAGCCGCTCTTCGAGAAGAATATCGATCTCCGGGCCGGCTGGACCTACGCCGACCTGGTTCGGCACCTCAACCGGCACGTCTTCTTCTGGCCCGGCGGCGCCTCCTCGGTGGATGAGTACTGCCGGCGCTACCACCGCTGCTACTCGCCGGGTGACATCGTGATCCTGCGGCTCGAGACCGCCGCCCTCTTCGCCGCCAACGCGCCCCGCCAGCCTCTTTTTTGTCCGTTCAACTCGGGCGCTCCGGGCGGGCGCCGCGGGCCGGTGCCGCGCGGCCCCGATCTCTTTCTGCCGGCCGGCGAATTCGCCCGCACCGCGGCGGCGGCCAAGGAGCTGGTGTTTGAGGATTTTGCGCGCCTTCCGGGCCGCCTTGAGGTCGCCTCGGATCTCGAGGGACCCTGGCGGGCCGCCAGGCTGAAGAGCCTCCGGCCGGCCGGCGAGATAGGCTAATCTCGGCGCGCGCAGGATCCGATACTCAGACTCTGGACCTTCCCCCGAGAAGGCTCCGTGGACCTTGGAGACAGCATGATCCCCGTCAAGAAGAAGATTGCCGAAGGCGCCGCGTTGGGCAGCCTGGAGGCCTACCGCGCTCTTTACCGCGAGTCGATCGAGGATCCCGCGGGCTTCTGGCGCCGTCAGGCCGAGAGGGTCACCTGGTTCCACCCGCCCCACGAGGCCGGGTCTTGGGACTACGACGCCGTCGACTTCTCCTGGTACGAGGGCGGCAAGATCAACGCCTGCCACAACGCCATCGACCGCCACCTGCTCACCCAGCCCGACAAGACCGCCATCCTGTGGGCCA
>JBCCLG010000696.1:0-3506 GCA_039027015.1 Acidobacteriota bacterium
GTCCCGCCAGCAGGGCCGCAACCGACTCGGGCACGCGCGCCTTCTCTTCGCCGCGACTCGTGATGACGATCTGCCGAATCACGTTGCGCAGCTGCCGAACGTTTCCGGGCCAGTCGTAGCCGATCAGCCGGGCGATGATCTCGGCGGACATCCAGGGCTCGCGGGGGCCTGCATTCTCAACTCGCCAGGCTTCACCCATCGACGCGAGCTCCTGATGCAGGAAGTGCTTCAGCAGCCTGCCGAGATCCTCCCGCCGAGAGCGAAGAGGCGGCGTGTGCAGCTCGTAGCCGGCGAGGCGATGGAGCAGCGGGGCTCTGAACCGGCTTTCCGCGATCTCCTTCTCGAGGCGCGCGTCCGTGGCGGACACAATCCGCACGCTGACTTGACGGCCCCGATCTCCGCCCACCGGCCTCACTTCGCCGGTCTCCAGAGTCCGCAAGAGCATCGCCTGCACGGCTCGCGTCGCCTCTCCGATCTCGTCCAGAAAGAGCGTGCCGCCGTCAGCCTGCACGAAGAGGCCGTCGCGGTGGCGATCGGCGCCGGTAAAGGCGCCGCGGGTCGAGCCGAAAAGCTCCGCGGCGGCGAGCTCCTGAGGCATTGCGGCCATGTTGACCGCGACGAAAGGACCGCGCGCCCTTCCGCTGGCGTCGTGCAGGGCGCGCGCCGTCAGCTCTTTGCCGCTTCCCGTCTCGCCGCGGATCAGAACCGGCGTCTCGAGATCGGCGACTTTCAAAATATTCGCCCGCAGCTCGAGTATCTCGGGACTCTCGCCGATCAAATCGCCCTTCGGCAGGTGAGCGCCGACGCAGTCGAGAGTGTGCAGGAGCAGGAGAACGTGCCTGCCGAGGCGCAGGATGACCCCTCGAGCCAGCGCGGGCGATCCCAGGGTCTCTCGCCCCTCGAGGGGTCTGCCGTCGCCGCCCAGCAGCAGAGGCGTGCGGCTCGAGCCGGCCTCGAGCCTGACGCCACCGTGGCTCAGGCCGCGCAGCAGCACGGGCTGACGGGAAAGCCCGCGGTGGCCGAGGGGCCGCTCGAGCCCGCGGCCCGGCTCGTGGAAGAGGGGCTCTTGGCGGGAAAGGCGAACGGTTCCGCCGACGGTCAGGGCCGGCAGCGCACAGCGCTCGCCTATGCGGCCGAAATCTGGATGGGAGAGGATCGTCAGGCCCGGCACGCTCGAGGGTCTGGGCGCGCTCTCCTCATCGTGGCGGAGGTCCGTCTCCGTGCTGAATTCCGGGCGTCTCTGCATCGCTTTCTCCGCTCTAGCCTATCTGCTCGAGAGAGCGATGGCGTGGAGGAGTCGGTCTCGGGATCTCGGCGGCCCGCCTGGCCCCGGGCAGTGGGCGCGCCTTGCCATGCTCGCGAAATCGTCGAAAATCTCTGCGCACTCAACCCAAAGGGCCCCTAGAAAGGACGAGAAATGGCTGATTGGACCTTCGAAGTAGGATTTGACTGGAGCTCGCCTCCGACCCTGAACGGCCTCTACTACCCTCTTCAGATTTGCCTCGTGGACGTCAGCGGCACTGTCTTCGTGCCTACCAACCCAAACTGGCTCAGGCTGGGCGACACGTTGAGCTTTCGGGTTTACGACATCACCGCCTACCCCAGCGAGTCGCCGAGACCCCGCGTGCTCCAGGTGCTTTTCAGCGCCGGCTCCAGCGACGAGAGCGCGCCCTTCTCGCCCATCCTCATACGCGGACAGCAGGAATCACTCTTCGCGAGTCTGGAGCTCCAGCGGACGAAAACGAGCAGCGTCGCCTTCAGCGTCGATGACGGTTGGGTGGCCAACTGGACGCACGTCGTGACGCCGCTCACCTTCGAATTGCCGGGGCGCTTCGAGCTCGCGGTCGCTTTATCGGTGGTCAATCCCGGCGAGATGGCTCGCTTTTATCGCGTCGATCCCGAGATGGTGATCGGCGACGACACCTGATAAGCAAAACGAGCGCCGCCGGCGTCAAAGGCTCTCGGGGTTCATCTGCAGGCGGAAGCGCGGGTCTGAACGCAGCGCCGCCAGCTCTGGATCGCTGCGCACTTCGTCGGCCGGATATCCCTGCGCCAAAGCCCGCTGCAGAGTCTCGAGCGCGCGCTCGCGCTCGCCGCAGATTTCCCTGGCGACCGCGGAGCGGAAGAGCAGCGCGGGCGAGGCCTCTGCCGCCAAAGGACTCTCGAGAAGAGCAGCCGATCTCGCGCACTGCCCGGCCTTGGCCGAATACAGCGCGAGTCGGCTTCTCAGCCGATCGCTGCCGGCCTTGTCCTCGAGACCCTCTTCGAGCAGCGCGATGGCCTGGCGGTAGCTCCCTTGGGCCGCGTCTGCCGCCCCCGCCATCTGGCGCTGCGCATCGCCCAGGTTGGCCCAGTAGAGGTAGAACTGACCGCCACCGAGCTCGAGCGCTCTTTCGAAAGCTTGGGCCGCTGACGCGTAAAGACCCTGGGCAAAGAGCACCGTCCCCAGGTTGGAGTAAAGCGAGTGCTCAGGTTTGAGGGTGATGGCGAGCTGGAGCATAGAAGCGGCGTCCACCAGCCGGCCCTGCATGTAGTAGACGGCCGAAAGATCCCGATAGGCCGAGGCGGACTCGCCGCCGAGCTCGATGCTGAGCTCAATCGCGGACTCGGCTTCGTCGTAGCGGCCAGCGCGATAAAAGGCCATGCCGAGCTGGGCCTGCAGCTCCGCATCGTCGGGCCGGAGGCGGATAGCCTCGCCATAGGCCTCGAACGCTGAGTCGAATCGGCTCTGGCGCCGGTAGCTTTCGCCGAGTCCGCGCCAAGCTCGCGCGTTCGCCGGGTCGAGCTCCAGGGCTCGCTGCAGCGAGCGCTCCGCGGCCTCGTGCTCGCCGGCGTCGGAGCGCAGGAGCCCCAGGGCGACGTGGCCCAGGGCGAGGTGCTCGTCGAGCCGGACGGCGCTTTCGGCGATGCTGAGGGCCTGATCGAGACGGGCGGGGTCCCGCCGGGCGGCATAGTCACGCCGATAGGCCAACGCCAGTCCCGCATGGGCCGGCGCCGACCCGGGCTCTCGGGTCAGCATCGTCTCGAACGATCGCACCGCCCGCTCGAGAGCCTCCGGCTCCCCCGAGGCCAAAAGCCGCAGGCCCTCTTCGAAGAGCTCGTGGGCCTTGGGCGCGGGCACCTGTCCGGCCGGCTGGGTCGCCGAAGCGGAGCTCCGCGCCTCGCCAGGCGGGATCCGCCACCACGCCGCCAGCGCCGCGATGAGCAGAAGGGCCCCGCCCCCCGCCCAGGCCCAGCGGAATTTCCGCCCCGGCCGCTGGTTGCCGAGCGCCGACCTCGCGCTTTCCGCGATCGCGCCCCGGGCGCTCGGTCCTTCGATCTCCGTCTCAACGCTCGAGTCCGGGTCCTGGGCGGGCTCGAACCCGCCGTTCCGCGCGATCTCGCCTAGCCTGGACGCGACAAAAAGGGAGCTGCTCGGCCGCAGCTCGGGCGACTTCTTGAGCAGCTGGTCGATCAGGCCGGAGAGGGCGGGCGGCACGCCCCGCCTCCGCTCGGCGACCGGGATA
>JBCCLG010000697.1:0-3505 GCA_039027015.1 Acidobacteriota bacterium
AAGGTTGGGACGGCGAAACGCCGTGGCTCGCCTACGAGGTGCGTCGGGCTTTCGCGCTGCGCAAGCCGGTTCTGGTCTTGATGGCCGACGGGTCGTGGCCGCAGCGCGAGGAGGAGCCGCGACACCGAGCGCTGATGGCCGATTTTCGCGCCGAGCTCAGCCCCGTGGCGGTGGCCATCGAGGCAGAAGAGGAGGGCGGGTCCTCGAGCTTCCGCTTCAGGCTTTTCTCGGAGCTCTCCCGCTTTCGAAGCGAGGGCGGGTTCAGCCGCCAAAAGCCGCGCAGCGCGCAGCCCGCGCTGACGCTCCGCTCCTGGCCGGCGCCGCTTTACCCTCCCGAGCCCTGGCCTCTGCTCCTTCCCTACGGCCATCCGGATCTGCTCGCGGGCCGCGAGCGCGATCTTCAGGAGCTCGAGGCGAGACTCTCTCGCCGCCAGATCCTCCTCGGCCTGCACGCGGTCTCGGGCGTCGGCAAAAGCTCCCTGCTCATGGCCGGCCTCGTGCCTCGCCTGCGGGCTGACGGACGGCCCGTGGCCTACGACGCTCATCCCGAGGAACCCGGCCTGGCGGATCGGCTGATCGGCGATCTGCTGACCGGCTCCGAGGTTCCCTCCGGCCTTGACGCGAGACTCTTCGAAGAGGGTGCACCGGAGGCCTTCGTCGAGCTTCTGCAGACCGCGGCGCGGGCCGCGGGCCGGCCCCCGGTTCTCGTGCTCGATCAGGTGGAGCAGGTTCTGCGCGGCGAGCGGCAGGGGCGCGCCCGTCTCGGCGTGCTCCTCGCGGCGACGGTTCAGCGGCGCCCCGGAAGCGACGAGGCGCCCTGCCGGTGGCTGCTCGCCTACCGCCGGGAGAGCCACGGCGAGATGGTTCGATGGCTCGGCGACGCGCTGCGCGAGGCGCGCGCGCTCGGCTCGAGCGCAGCCGCCTTGCGGATGCCCCACGATTTGGCGAACTCCGAGCGCTTTCACGCCTGGCCGCTGGCGGCCCTCGGGGCGAGCCGCGTGGAAGGGCCCGGCTTGGACCTCGATCTCGAAGACGCCGCGGCGCGTGACTTCCGCGCGGTGCTCGAAAAACCCCTGAGCCTCCAGGACGGCGAGGGGCGCCAGCGCTATCCCTGGAGGTTCGAGAGCGACGGCGCCGAGCGCCTGGCCTCCGCCTTCGCCGCGGCGCGCGAGGTCGACAGGGTCACGCCTCTGGTGCCCGAGCTGCAGGTGGTTCTGGCCCACCTGATGTCGGCGGCTGGCCACCCCGAGAGCGCCGAGAACCCGGCCGTGCTGAAAGTGCCCGACGACGTCGCCGGGCTGATCGACTCAGCCCTCGTCAAGCACGTGGGACGCGCCCTGGAGGCGGCCTTTCCGGCGACCGGCGATCCCGCTCGCGACCGGATCGATCGAACCCGAGCCCTGCTGGTGCTCCACCAGCTCGCCGACGTCCAGGGCTCCCGAGCTTCGGTTCTTAGGAGCGCGGAGCCTCGAGCAGCTGAAGGCATCCGCGGCGCCGCTCGCGGCGGCGATGAGCTGATCCGAACCATCGGCCACCGAGGCCGAGAGGTTCTCGAGGCGCTGCAGGCGCCCGGCATACGGCTGGTCGTCGCGGAGGCCTCCCCCGGAGGGGAGACGCTCTACAGGCTCTCCCACGACCGCCTGGCCGGGGTGGTCATCGCCGCGGTCCACGGCCAAGGCGGTCTCGCCGTCGACCGCGATCTGCTGACTCTGGCCCACCTCGTGACCCTGAGGACCGAGCTTCACCGCAGCGGCGAACGCGAGACCTCGACCGCCCTGGCGGCCGAGTCCCTGGCCGCGATCGAGAAGCACGCGGACTGCCTGCTGGTCGACGAGGACAGCCGCGCCTGGTGGTCGGCCTGCCGAGAGCGGCGACGGCGCACGGTCCGCGGACGATGGCTCCTCTCCGGCACGCTGCTCGCCCTGGTGGCGCTCGCCGCCTGGCTGATGAGCTCCTATTTCGCGGCCCAGGCCGCGCGCGAGGCGCTGCTCGATCTCATCGCCAGGGGAGAGCAGGAGGCGGCCCTCGAGGCGCTCGGTGCGGCACTCGAAGACGGCGCGATCAGCGACGGGCAGATTCTCGAGCGCCTCGGCGAGCGGGCTTCCCCTCTGGACGTCCTCGAGTCGGGCCTCGGCGGAGTGGCGCCGCCGAGACGCGGCCTTCTGGTGCTCGAGATCGCCGAGCTGGTGACGCCCTGGCTCCACGCCGAGCGCCCCGAAGACGCCGTCGCCTCCGCGTCTCTTCTGTGGGCGCTCGACTACGGCCCGGGCCGGGCGAGCGATCCGGAGCTGGCCGAGCGAGCGGAAGGCCTGCGCGCCGCGCTCCTCGCGCCCCTGCGCGAACGCCGCCCTCCTCCGCCCCTGGGCGAAGGCGGAATCGCCGGCTGGCGCAGCGTGCCTTGCGGAACTTATCTCCGGGGAACGCCGGCGAGCGTCGGCGGCGAGAATGACGAACGGCCGGTTCACGAAGTGACCGTCGGATCTTTCCGCATGCTGAACCACGAAATCACCAACGCGGAGTTTCGCCTCCTCGATCCGGGCCATGAGGGCGACGACGATCTTCCCGCGGTTTCCGTCTCCTGGCACCGAGCGATGCTCTACTCGGCTTGGCTGGGGGGCCGCCTGCCCAGCGAAGCGGAGTGGGAGTACGCGGCGCGCGCCGGCTGCGCCTACGCTCACTGCCGATCGGACGGCTCCGAGGCGACGGTCGCAGAGATCGCATGGACCCAGGCGACCACGCGCGAAGTCGGCAGGCCGGGGACTCGGCCGGGCGGGCAACTCGCGGCCAATCCGCGGGGCCTCTACGATATGTTCGGCAACGTCTGGGAGTGGACTTCGGACTGGTACGGCCCCTACGAGGCCTCCCCGCAGCTGGACCCGCGCGGGCCGACGACGGGCTCGAGCCGCGTGGCCCGAAGCGGCTCCTTCGACATTCCGCCGTCGGCCATCAGGCCGGGCCTGCGCTACGGCTATGACCCGCGAAGCGAGAGCCCGGTTCGAGGCTTCCGCCCGATCGTTCCGGTGGAGAGCCCGGCGGCAGAAAATACGCCCTGAGCGCGCGCCCGCCAGCTCTGTCAGCCTTGGGGAAGGTCGCGAATCGGCCGCAGGCCCGCGCTGCTCACCCGCCTCTCGGGGGGAATCGCCGCGTGCTGGCTCGGGTGGATCAGCTGGGCCGACAGCAGCGCGCTGCCGCCCCCCAGAACCCGATAGCGGACCGCCCCCACCGTCGGTCCGGCGGGATTCTCGGGCGGATAGGCGCCCTCCCAGCCGGAGGTCCACTCCCACACATTGCCGTAAATATCGTAGAGGCCGTAGGGGCTGGGCTCGAGCAAACCCACGGGCGAGAACCTGACCTCGCCGTCTTCGCCGGTCGAGTTGCCGGTCATCCAGGCGACAGCGGCGATCTCGGCGGGCTCGCCGTCGGCGCCGCACGGCGGCCTCTCGCACCCCGCCCGCGCCGCGTACTCCCACTCCGCCTCGGTCGGCAGCCGCGTGGATCCTCCCGG
>JBCCLG010000698.1:0-3504 GCA_039027015.1 Acidobacteriota bacterium
CGATTTGGGAGCGAGCGTACTCGTAGAGGGCTTCGGAGAGCAGCGGCATATCGCCCAGCTCCCGAACCTCCTCAACCACCGCGTCGGCGGCCTCGGCGGCTTCGGCATAGAGGCTCGCCAGGAAGTGCGAGCGGATGGAGGCTAAGCGTTGACGCAGCTCCAGAGAAGCGCCGATCTCTTCAGCGCCGCGGGCGAGCTGCGGCAGGGTGGCGCACTCCTCGGGGCTCTCCAGGCCGTCGATGGCGGCGATCGACTGCTCGACCACGTCCGGCTCACCCTGGGCAAAGATATCGACCAGAATTTTGATCTCCTGATGGCGCTCGGCGATGCAGGCCATCTGGCGGTGCAGATCGAGGTCGCTGAGCCTGCCGGCCTGCTGCTCCTGGCAGAACGCCTGCCGGCTCTCGCTCCAGCGCCCGGTATAGGTGTCGAGGCCCGCGCTGACCCGCTCGAAAGTGCTTGGGGCGAAGTCCAGGCCGGAGCTCGAGAACGCCTCCTGCAGGCCCTTCTTCCGGCCGTCGTCCCACACGCCGCTCCAGGGGGCCGGAGCCCGATCGCAGATCGTGGCGGAGTCGTTCATCGCCGCGGTCACGCCGATGCCCGCCACCAGGCCGACGGCGAGCAGCGCGGCGGCCGCCAAGATGGAGTTCTTCTGCCGCTGCAGGCGTCGCTCGAGAGTCGCGATCAGCTCGTCGAGGGACGGCCAGCGATCCTCTGGATCCGGGGAAAGCCCGCGCACCACGGCTTCGTAGAGCCAGCGCGGCGCTCCACGGTGGTCTTCGACCGGCGTCAAAGCGCCCTCGAGCTTGGCGTTGAAGAGCTGCGGGAGGCCCGCGCCAAGATGCGGCCGGACACCGTAGAGAGCCTCGAAGAGGGCGGCGCAGAAGCTGAATTGATCGGAGCGCTCGTCGACCCGGTTGCGAAGGGTCTCCGGCGCCATGTAGGCGGGACTTCCCACGAGATATACCGAGGCCTTGAGGTCTGACCGCTCCACGCTCTCGCTCAGCACCGCCTCGATCGGCCGCCGAGGCTCGGCTCCCTGCACGGCGCAGGCGAGGCCAAAATCCGCGACCTGGGCCTGGCCCTCGCCGGTGACCAGCACGTTATCGGGCTTGAAGTCGCGGTGCAGCAGGCCTGCGCCGTGGGCCGCGGCGAGGCCTCTGCCGGCCTGCAGCAGCAGATCCAGCACCTCTCGCCAGGGCCGCTCTCGTGCGCGCAGCCATTCGGTGAGATTCATGCCTTCCACGAAAGCCATGGCGATGAAGAAATGCGGCTTCTCTTGGCTGACGTCGCCCACGTCGTAAACGGTCACCACGTTCGGGTGCGAGAGCCGCGCCAGGGCCTGGGCCTCGCGGCGCAGGCGCTCTCCAGCCTCGGAATCGGTCCTTGAGCTACGCAAACATTTGATCGCGACCCTGCGATCGAGATCAGGATCGTAGGCGGAGTAAACCGAGCCGTTGGCGCCGCTGCCCACGTGATCGATCACCATATAGCGACCGATTCGGCTCGGCACCTGCTCGGGTTCGCAGCTCTTATTCTTGGGGGCGTCTAAACGCGCTGTTCGCGTGTCGCGCGTGGTTGAAATCGCCCAGTCGATATTCTGATCGGCCATGCTGAGCGTCCAGGGAGGAGGAGTTATAAAAGAAGGAAGATGCCCAGAGCATATCGAATACGACCAAGAAAAGTCCGGTTTAGCGCATCCAAAACGCGAAAACTTGGCTCAGCCGCCAAATTCTGAGGGTCTTCGGGTCGGGGGAGGATCCGAAAGAGGCTGAATAAGGCTAGCCGAGCCTCGTACCGCATTCGAACTCACTCTCACTCGAGCACTTTTGCCGTCTCGGAAATCCGTCATGCTGTCGATTTTTGTCGTCGTCTTCCTGGTTGGTCTGATCGGCCTGATCGTCGTTTTCGGACGGCTGCACAGCGAAGCCCTCGAGGGCGCTCAGGCTCTAGGACCGGCGGGCGAGCTAGCCCAGGCGCCGGTGGTGGCCCAGGGGCGGATGAAGTGGAAGTCCACACGGTCCTGGGACCGCTCGAACCCCGAGTACCGAATCGAGATTCGGGCCGAGGAGGGCGTCCTCGACACCCACCGGAAGATCGTGGCGAGCTTCGAGTCGACCTTTGGAATCGGCAGCCTCAGGAATAAAGGGATGGTGGCGGTCGACCTGCGGGACGGTCAGCTCACCGGTCGCCAAACCAACGGCACGAGCCTCTACGCGGTGCGCGGGGAGCTGACCCCGGCGGGCGGAACGGCGTCGCTGCGCCTGGAGGTCGACAGCTTCGCCGGTACCTTCCGCGAAACGGTGGCGATCGACGGCGAGGGGGACCGATTTCGGGTCCGGCAAGGCTCCTCCTCGATCGAGCACGGCGAGCTGCACGTCGAGCAGGGGCGCAGGCTCATCGGTTCGCTGACCGACATCCTCGGCAACCTCAAAATCACCCTGAACTTCCGGCAGCTCGAGGCCGTCGAGATCGCGCTGATTCTGCTCCTGGCGGTCAAGAGCGTCCACACCCTCGAGGGCAGGCGCTGAGGTCGAGCCTCGGCTGGGGCGATCAGGTTGCGGATTCCGGAGGTTCCTGATCCGACAGTCGCTTCCGTCGCCAGTCGTCGGCGAAGTCGGAGATCGCGTTGAGATCCTCGGGGGTGGTCACCAGGCAGATGAGCCCGAAGAAAGCGAGCAGGAGGCCCGAGGGGATCAGAATCAGGGCCAGAATGAAGCTCAGGACCTCGGGCGTGCCGCCGCTCACGCCCCGCGCCGCCGACGAGAAGAGAAGCATGATCAGGTAGCCCGAGGCCGAGAGAATCGGCCCTGTGATCACCGAGGCCAGGGCCCAGCGCTTGAGCGCCCGGCGCTTCTCTTCAAACCTCGGTTTGATTAATCGGTCTACGAGGCCCAGGAGCAGTCGGGTCAAGGCGTTCACTGCGTAGAGTCCTTCTCTTGATGCGGGGGTGTGGCCCCGGAAAACTACACCAGCCCGAGCGTCAGATCATCCTCAGGCTCCTGACTCTTCGCGTCAGCTCAAGAAGCCGTTTCGAAGAGCTCGCGCCCAATCCTGACGGCCGCGCTCCTCGGCCAGGGCTGCCATGGATGCGTGGTCGTAGGGAATCGACAGAAGCTGGCAGAGCCAGCCTGAATCGCTCCGCTCGAGAACGGCGTAGCGCGCGTGGGGCGAGCCGGCTTCCATCACGTGGTGATAGGGGCTCGTATCGTCATAGGCCGGCAGGCCGACGCTTCCCGGGTTGACCACCAGCGCGCCGCCGGGCGCTCGCACCACCCGCGGAATATGAGTGTGGGCGCAGGCGATGAGGCCGGCGGAAACGCCGCGCTCGCCGCAGCGGACCGAGATTTCTTCGGGGGTCGCGGGGCGAACGCCCTGCTTCGTGACCGTCTCGAGCAAATACTCGACGTCGCTCCGCGGCGAGCCGTGGCAGAGCCACACTTCTTCCTCGAGCCCGAGTTCGCCGAGCGCTCGGCTTGCCGTCTGGTCGCGCATCCAGGCGAG
>JBCCLG010000699.1:0-3502 GCA_039027015.1 Acidobacteriota bacterium
GAAGCGACGGGCCTGCTGCGGGCCTGGCGATCTGGAGATCACAAAGCCTTCGATGCACTCTCACCGCTCGTTTACGGTGCGCTCCGCGAGCACGCGGGGCGCCACATGCGACGCGCGGGCGCCGGGCACACGCTGGCGGCGACCGACTTATTACACGAGGTCTTTCTGCGCCTGATGGCGGCGGATGTCTCCTGGCAGGACCGGGCTCATTTCTTCGCCATCGCCTCGACGTCCATGCGCCGAATTTTGGTCAACCATGCGCGAGACAAGAACCGTCTCAAGCGGGGAGGCGGCGTGCCGCATGAGGACGTCAACGCCATCGCTCTGGCGGGCGCCGAGGGCGTGAAGGGTCCGGAAGTCGTGGCCTTGGACGCCGCTCTTGAGAAGCTTCAGGCGAGAGACTCCCACAAGGCTCGAATTGTCGAGCTCACCTATTTCGGTGGTTTGACCGTACGAGAGATCGCGGAAGTGACCGAGCGATCGAAGTCCTCCGTGCAGAGGGATCTCGACTTCGCCAAAGCCTGGCTGCTCAGGAAGCTTTCCTGATGACGCTCGACTCCCTGCATGAGACCGCCGGCGAAGACACCGACGACCGGTGGAGTCGCGTCGAGCAGCTTTGGATCGGCGCTAGGCAGCAGCCGAAGGATGAACGCTCCCGTTGGTTGGAGATCACCTGCGCGGGGGATTCGGAGCTCGAGCGCGAGGTCCGTGAGCTTCTCGGGGCCGCCGAGAAAACAGGCGAGCCTCTCCGTGCGCTGGTCGGCGATGCCTGGGCTTCACTCCTTGAGTCCGAGAGTGACAGCTTCGTCAGCGACCTTTACAGCACTGCGCTCGGGGCTCTCGAAGGCGGATGGCGGGAACGGGACCTCACCGGCGAAAGCCTGGGCTATCTCCGCCTCGAGGAGGTCCTGGGGCGGGGCGGTATGGGCAGCGTCTATCGGGGTGTCGACACTCGGCTCGGAAGACAGGTCGCCTTCAAGGTCCTGAACTGGGAAGCCGCCTCCAATCCTGGTCTGGCGCGTCGCCTGAGCCGCGAGGCCAGGCTGCTTTCCCAGCTCGACCATGCCGGAATCTGCCGACTCTACGATGTTCTGATCACTCCGGAGCTGACGGGATTGGTCCTCGAGCTGGTACCCGGCAGCCCGCTCTCCAGAGAGATCTCCGGACCCATCGATCCGTCGCAAGCGCTGCACATGGGACTTGAGCTCGCGGAGGCGCTGACCGCCGTTCACGATGCCGGCGTCGTGCACCGGGATATCAAGCCCTCCAACGTCATGATGATGGAGAGCGGGCGCCTCAAGCTCCTCGATTTTGGAATCGCCCGACTCGAAGAGACCCGCGCCCAGGGAACGGGGGGAGGCTTCGGGCTCTCGACCGAGCCGGCCTTTGAAGCTCCGGCCCCAACGCGTCCCGGGGAGGTCTTGGGGACTCTGCACTACATGAGCCCTGAGCAGTTCAGGGGCGAGACCGTATCCTCGGCGAGCGATGTCTTTGCCCTCGGCCTGGTTCTTTATGAGCTGCTCTCGGGCGAGCCGGCCTACGCCAGAGAGCGGCACGGCACCCGCCAGCTCGACGCGATCTACCGGGCGCGGGTTCCTAAACTCTCCGGGCTCGACAAGGGGATCACCGATCTGATCGCAGGCATGACCTCGCTGGCGCCGAGCGCGAGGCCTACGGCCAGGGATGTCGGTCAGCGCCTGCGGGCTCTCCTCGAAGCGCCCGCCCGGCGACTTCGCCGGCGTCTCCTAGGAGCCCTGGCCGTGACGGCGACCCTCGTAGCCTTGACGATGACCTGGCTCTATCACCGGGTGGGTGAAGAGGCAGCCCGGGCTCGATCAGCCCTTGAGAGAGCACAGCAAGAAGAAGAGCGGGCTCGCCAGAAGACGGAGACCGTCCGGCAGCTCAGCGTCGTGCTGACGGGATTCCTCGACATCGCCGATCCATGGGGTCCCGACTCGGACGAGAGCCGCGAGGCGGTGCGAGAGCTTTTCGCGCAATCCTGGCGTGAGCTACTTCCTGAGCTGAGTCACGACAAAGAGGCACGAGCCGCGCTCCTCATGAAAGTCGCTGATCTGGCAGAAAGCTTAAGGCTCCACGCGGTCGTCATCGAGGCCAGCGAGGAAGCCGCGGCCCTTTTTGAAGAGCTTCAGGGTCCGGACGACCTGAAGCTCGCCGAAGCTCTAGGCTATATGGCATTCGGACACGGCCTGGCCGGTCGTTCTGACCTCTCCGTTGAGCAGTTGAGACGGGCTCTTGAGATCATTGAGAGGCACGAGCAGGAAGTGGATCCTGAGCTCTACAACGGGACTCTCGTCAGATTGGTGGACGCTCTTCCCGACGTTGGTGCCTATGACGAGTGCGAGGCTCTGAGTCGTCGACATCTCGCGGTCAGCAAGGAGCTCTTTGGTGAAGGAAGCATGGAGCAATTGGAGGCGCAATTTTTGATGGGGGGCCTGCTCTCTGAGAAAGCATGGCGGGAGGGAAAGCCCAGCTTATTCGACGAGTCAGAGCGCTATTTGAGGGCGGCTCTTCAGTCTGTGGAGACCCTATTCGGCGAAGAACACGTCTCTTTCTCGATGGCGCTGGCCGAGCTAGGAAAACTGGCGTTTCGCCGGGGGAGGCTCGAGCTTGCCGGCGAACGGTATGCGAAGTCTCACGCCATCAGAGTTCGGGAATTCGGTGAAGATTCCCTAATCGCAGCCGTTTCGTCGGTGCGGATCGCCCGGGTGCTCAGCGAGCAGGGGCGCCACCTTGAGGCGGAGGCTAGGGCTCGTCAGGCCGTCGATTGGATCGAGGCCGAAAAGGACGAGCAGACCTATGCCTTGGCGTTCCCGCTTTTTCTCCACGGAAAGATCTTGGCTCAACTCAAAAGATTCGGCGAGGCGGAGAAGCAGCTCTTGCGAGCGATCGCCGCGGCTCGGGAAGTCTTTTCGGCGGATCACTGGGAGACTCATCGCGTCGAAATGGAGCTGGCCCGGGTGCTGGCGGCGACCGGCCGAGTCGAGGAGGCCGAAGATCTGCTCATCTCGGTATTGGAACGCAATACTGGGCCGGACCAGGGGCTGATCGCACGCGCCGGCAACGAGCTGCTCGAGGAGATCCGCCGTTCGGAAGCTGGCGCACAGAACCCTTGAACTGGTGGAGTCCAGCTTTCGCAGGCTGGACTCGTTTCACAATTTCCGAACGGTCGTCCACTCCTCTAGCAGCCGTAGCCGGATTACCTGCCTGAGATCACGGCGAGACCACCGACCAGGCGGAAACGGTTCCCGACTCGAAGTCGTCTGCGAACAGCGGCAGGACCCTCAGGCCGGCGTCCCAGCTGCGGCTCGCAGATCCGGCCTCGTAGCCGAAGAGCACGCTGCGGCCGGTCGCGGGGTCGACGTCGCTATCGATCAGGTCGGCGTCGCCGGCGTTCGAGTTTCAGCCTCGAGAGAGTCGCCCCGTCCCGCGATGACTCTCTCGAGGCCCAGCGCTCCGCGCTGTCCTCCCTTCCTACATCGGC
>JBCCLG010000700.1:0-3495 GCA_039027015.1 Acidobacteriota bacterium
CCGGTGGTTGGGCACCGCCCGGCGCACGGCCTGGAGGATCGCGTCGATGCGGGCCCGGCGGTCCATGCGGCCGGCGCCCCGCACCACGGAGCCCAGGACTTCGAGGTCGGCTTCGCGCACCGCCGCCTCGACCCGAGCGGACAGCTCGCCGGCCACCCGCTGCCAGCTGCGTCCCGTGGAGAAGGCGACCTGAGGAAAGCGCGGGCGATGGCCGGGCATGCCGTCCTCGGGCGCCTCGACCGGCGGCAGATCGGCGAAGTCGAAGACCACCCGCACCGTACCGTCCGCGACCGAGGTTTGGGGCCGGGCCCCGGGCGGCATCAGGCGCGCGCCGTAGCGCAGGGCCAGGCGCGTTGACGCTTTGAGGGTGAGGCGGCCGTCTAGGGTTGGCGCCAAAAGGGCGGTGTAGTGGCGGTGGGCGGTCCCCGCGCCGAAGACCGGCGCCACATCGCGCAGCACGATCTCCTCCTCGACCACCGCGCCCACCGACACCGCCGGCAGCGGCGCCTCGCGCAGCCATCGATCGCCGTGCAGGCCCTCCCGCCCCTCGGGAGCCCGGCGGTCACGGCTCGCGGTCGCGGCGTCGAGCCAGTGCTCCTCGCCGCCCGCGGTGACCACCCGCGCCCGCACCGCAGGCCGCTCCTGCGTGCTCTTGGACCAGCGCACCTGGCTGGTCGACCAGTCGGCGAGCGCCGCGGAATCCTTGATTTGATAGATCCAGTAGCGCGACTGGGTCAGGCGGCCGTCCGCCTCGAAGCTGTAGCTTGTGTCCTGGTAAAGCACGAAGACAGAGGCGCCGTCGGGCGCCGCGACCAGCTCGGCGGCGGCGAGGAGCTCAGCCGCCGACAGGCCGAATCGAGGCGACTCGCGCCACGGCCTGCTCGCTGCGTCAGAGGGGGCGGCGGAGAGCGCGCCTGCGCCCGCTCCTGGCCGGGCGTCGCCGGGCTGGGCGAGCGCCAGAGCGCACAGCGCCGTCCAGAGAAGCACTGGGGCCGCGAGGCGCCCTCTCCGTTTCAACAGGTCCTGATTCGGAATCATCGACCCTCATGGTGCCCCAGTCCTCGCGCTCGGCGCAACCGAGTGAGACGAATCGCCGCTCAGCGGGGAGTAGCCGAGGCCGGCGGCCGCTCTTTCCCGCGGTAGAGACCGAGCCCGAGGGCCTCGAGTCGCTCGAGGGAGGCGTCCGACACGGTGCCCGCCAGGATCTGCCGGCGGATCTCGGAGCGCTCCCTCGCCTGATCGCGCATCTCGAGGGCCCCGAAGGCGCCGCCGATACCCAGGGCCAGGGCCACCGCCGCCGCCGAGAATCGGCGGAGACGGCGCCGCCATCCGCCGTCCTCCAGCCGCGAAGGAGAGAAATCCCCGCGCTCGAGGCCGGCGGCCAGCGCGAAGAGACCGAGCCAGAAAACCTGCGAGATCGTGATGTAGCGCGACGAGAGGGCCTGGCCGATGCCGCCCGCGGGCAGGCGACCGAGGGCGGTGAGCGCCGCCGAGCCCACGCCGTAGGCCGCCCACAGAAGAAGCGGCAGCGCCCTCGCGAAACGCCGACGGGAGAGGAGGGTCGGCGCCGCCAGAATCAGCCACGGCAGGGCCAGAAGGGGCGCTCCAAAGAGCGCCGTACGGCCGTCAAAGGGCAGCAGGGAGCCGCCGAGATAAACCGACACGTAGCCGAGAAAAAGCTTGAGCGAAGCACCGGGCCCCAGGGTCTGCCTCATCTCCTCAGACGGCGGCAAGCCCCAAAGGTAGAGTCCAATCATCGCGGCCGAGGCGGCCGCCCACGCGGCGAGGCGCAGGCCGCGTCCTCGAGGCTCGCCCCGCCACGCGAGGGGCGCCGCCAGGGGCCAAAAGAGGAGGCCCGTGGCAAAGGAGCAGGTGGCCGCCGCGCCGCAGGCCGCCGCCAGCGGCACCCGGAAGCGCCCCTCGCCGGCCAAAACCGCCAGGCCGGCGGTCACAAGAAGAACGTTCAGAAAAATCTGGCTCTGCCAGCCCCACGACCAGTTATGCCACTGCGCCAGGCCGAAAATCGACGCGCCAGAGAGCGCCACGAGCCAGCCGGGCAGCTCGCCCGCGGTGCGCCTCATGAGCGCCAGGGCGGCCGCGAAGAGGGCCAGGGCGAAGGCCAGGTGGACCCACAGCTCGAGGCGGATATCCCAGCCGCTGACGCTCGCTAGGCCGAGCATCAAAGCCTTGGGCAGGAGCAGACGGTGCTCGTTGTGGGGAGCCCACAGCTCCGCCACATCGAGCGTGCCTCGCTCTAGGGATTCCAGGTGGTGCACCAGCACCCACTGGTCCCAATACGGCACGTCGACCCCCCACCGCGCGACCGACGCCAGCAGCGCGAGGAAGAACAGGCCGGCCACGCCCAGGCCGAGCTGTCGCGAGAAGGCTGCGGGCGGCCTTGAGGAGGGGTCGACGCTCATGGCGCCGACCCTATCGAAAGACGCCGCTAGCCTCGCTCTCGAGAGGCTCCTCGAGACACAATGGCGCCCGCATTTTTACGCTCGATCCGCCCCCTTCCCTGGAGAGCCTATGCCGACCTGCGCCTTTCTCTCGACCGACGACCTCGAGGGCTACTTCGTCTACGACGAGCTCTGCTACCCAGCCCTCGCCGAGCTGGGCTGGTCGACGCGGGCCGTGCCGTGGAGAGCCGAGGTCGACTGGCGGGACTTCGACCTGGTGGTGATCCGCAGCCCCTGGGACTACCACCAGGAGGTCGATCGATTCCTGGACGTTCTGGCGCGCATCGACCGCGCCACGCGCCTCGAGAACTCCCTCGAGGTCGTGCGCTGGAATATCGACAAGCGCTATCTCAGGGATCTCGAGTCCCAGGGCGTTCCGGCGGTGCCCACGCTGTGGCGAGAGGCCGGCGCACCCCTCGACGCCTCCCTCTTTGAGAGCCTGGGCAGCGAGCGCGCCGTGATCAAGCCGACGGTGAGCGCCAGCGCGCATCACACCTACGTGCTCGAGGCCGCGAGCTTCGAGGGGAAGAGGGCGGAGATGGAAGCGATCTTCGCCACCCGCGACTCCATGATTCAGCCCTTCGTGCCGGCGATCGTCGAGGAGGGGGAGATCTCGCTCTTCTTCTTCAGCGGCGAGCTGAGCCACGCCATCCTCAAAACGCCTCGGGAGGGCGACTTCCGGGTTCAGGAAGAGCACGGCGGCCGCATCGTGGCCCTCGAGAAGCCGAGCCACGCCATGATCGACGCCGCCCGGCGCGCCCTGGCGGCGGTTCCGGACCCCGTGCTCTACGGGCGGGTCGATCTAGTGCGCTACGGCGGCCCGGAGACTTACGTCGTCATGGAGCTGGAGCTCATCGAACCCTCGCTCTACTTTCCTCAAGACCCGGGGTCCCCCGAGCGCTTCGCCCGGGCGATCGACGCCGCGCTTCGCGGCTGAGGCTAGCCCGCCGGACGCAGGCTCGAGGCAGGCCTCGACTCAGCTGGCGAGGGCGAAGCGGGGCTCGACCTCGAAGGGGATCTCCATCTCCACAATGAG
>JBCCLG010000701.1:0-3492 GCA_039027015.1 Acidobacteriota bacterium
AAATGAGCAGAAAAAGGGCGAACGAAGGGCGCGACGCGAGGACGCGACGAGAGATCCCGGTAGTCATGTAAGGCTCCAGAGGGCTCTCTCGAAAGAGAGCCTCAGCAACTTCCCGTAGGCGAATAGAGGCGGAGGATGTCTAGCGATCCTGAGGCGCTCGACCGGCGAGGTGCCGTCTCGCGCGCCGCAATATCAAGACAGGAAGGACCCTACATGAGACTGCCTGAGGTGGCAAGCCTGTCAGGCGATTTTTCTGGGGCAAATTTATGACGCTATCGGGCCATCCTGTGGCGTATTACGCCGTGATCCCTATATTTCACCTGGCATCGCTGCTCTCGCCTTCTTACAGCCTGAAGCGTTTACTTCCTCTAAACCCTCGGAATTCGCCGGCCACGGGTCTGCCCGGAAGAATCCCTGCGGAACCTCCGGCCGCCAGGCCGAGCCTCGTAAGATTTGCTCTGACTCCCGCTGGATCGCCGCCTTAAAAGTCGCCAACTTGAGGGCAATTTTCCGAGCCCGCCAAGCGGCCAGGAGAGGTAGGATGCTGGGATATGTCCCTACCCGCCCGCGAACGGGTGACTGAGATTCTCAGTGAGCCCGGCGAAGACCGCAGAGCCCAGGCCGATGAGCTCATGCCTCTCGTTTATGACGAGATGCACAGCCTGGCTCGCCGCTATCTGCGGCGCGAGGCGAAAGGGCACACGCTGCAGCCCACGGCGCTGGTCAACGAGGCCTACCTGCGCCTGGTCGACCAAGAGCGGGTCGACTGGCAGGGGCGGACCCATTTTTTTGCGGTGGGCGCCAAGATCATGCATCGCCTGCTGATCGACCACGGCAGGCACCGCAAGCGCGCCAAGCGGGGCGGCGGGTGGCTGCGCATCACCCTGGCGCCCGAGGTTGCTCCCTCCGAGGGTGATGAGGTGGACGCCCTGGCGGTTCACGAGGCCATCGAGGAGCTGCTGCAGCTCGACCCCCGCCAGGGGAAACTGGTGCAGCTGCGCTTTTTCACCGGGCTCTCCATGGCCGAGATCGCCGATCAGCTGAGCGTTTCGAAGCGCACCGCCGAAGGCGACTGGACCCACGCCAAAGCCTGGCTCAAGAGGCGCTTCGCCAAAGCCTGACGCGCTCTTCATGCCCTCTCACCCGACCTTGAGCTCAGAGCAGCACGCTCGCACCAAGACGATCTTTCTCGAGGCCTGCGGTCTGCGGCCGGAGGAGCGCGCCGCTTTTCTGGACTCGAAATGCCCGGATCCCGAGGTGCGCGCGGAGGTCGAGGCTCTGCTCGAGCATCATCAGGACGACCCCGAGGAGGAGCGGGATATCGAGCGTCTGCGGCAGGGCCTGACCGGCGCGGAAGAGCCGGCGGGCGATGAAGACCTGCCGGCGGGTTCTCTGGTGGCCGATCGATACCGCATCGTGGGTCGTCTGGGATCAGGCGGCATGGGTCAGGTCTACCGGGCCGACGATCTGATGCTCAAAGAGACCGTCGCCCTCAAATTCTTGAGGCCCACCAGCAGCGTCGACTGGCTCGACGAGGTGCGCCTGGCCCGCCAGGTCACCCACCCCAACGTCTGCCGGGTCTTCGACGCCCGCGAGGTCGAGGGTAAAGCCTTCATCAGCATGGAGTACGTGGACGGCGAGGACCTCACGTCGCTCCTGACCCGCATCGGGAGGCTGCCGCGTAACCGCACGGTCGCCATCGCCAGCCAGCTTTTCTCGGGGCTGGCTGCCGCCCACGCCAAGGGGGTGCTGCACCGCGATCTCAAGCCCGCGAACATCATGATCGACGGCCGCGGCGAGGTGCGGATCACCGACTTCGGAATCGCCCGTCTGGAGTCGGAAGCCACCCCGGGCATGCTCGCCGGGACCCCGGCCTATATGGCCCCTGAGCAGCACCGGCTCGAGGAGGCCACCACCCGCACCGACCTCTACAGCCTGGGGCTGGTGATCTACGAGATGTGCACCGGCGTCTTCCCCTTCGAGGGCACCAGCCGGGCCGATTTTTCTGACGCCCATCAAAACGTCACGGTCGCTCCCCCGTCCTCTCACGTCGACGACCTCGACGCGACTTTGGAGCGGGTCATTCTGAAGTGTCTCGAGAAGGAGCCGGGGGATCGACCCTCGAGCGCGCTGGCGGTCGCCGCGGCCCTGCCCGGCGGCGACCCCCTGAGCCTCGCGGTCTCCATCGGCCAAACGCCCTCCCCCCAGATGGTCGCCGAGGCGGGGAGCCGCGGCATGATCTCCACGCGCCAGGCGGCCGGCCTCGGCAGCTTAGCGGCCCTTCTGCTGGTGGTGGCTCTGGTCCTCGCCGATCCCGCCAAGCGCATCGAGGGAGCCGGGCTCGACCTGCCGCCCGAGGTGCTGGCCGAGAAAGCGCGGGAGAAGCTGCGCGGCTTCGGCTGGGACGAGCCGGGGCGAGACGAGGCCTGGGGCTTTTTGATGAACGACTGGCCCCTCAAGACGGTGGAGCCCGGCGACGAGGGGCCGCCGGACCCGTCGGCGCCCGGCGCCTCGTCGATTCTCTTTTGGTACCGGCAGAGTCCCAAGCCGATGGTGCCTTCCGGGCTCTACAACCTGGTCAGCTGGGGGGGCTCCATCAGCCCCTACGACCCGCCGATCGACAGTGGCGGGATGGCCCTGGTGCTTCTCCATCCGAGCGGCACCCTCGACCACCTCGAAGTCCGGCCCATCTTCAAGCGGCGGCAGGACGGCGACCCGAAGAAGCAGCGGCCGCCGCCGGGCGAGGAGGGCGAGGAATCGAGGCCCTCCACCGATTTTGAGGCCATGGTGAGATCCGCGGG
The DNA here is from genome assembly GCA_039027015.1 of Acidobacteriota bacterium. Classification (GTDB taxonomy): domain Bacteria; phylum Acidobacteriota; class Thermoanaerobaculia; order Multivoradales; family J023; genus JAUIJL01. The sequence goes on from JBCCLG010000701.1 coordinate 2,802, forward strand.
CCTCGACCCCGCCCGCCTGGTGGAGGCTGATACGAGCTTTCCGCCGCCCTTTTTTGCCGACAGCAGACGGGCGTATTCCGCCACCACCGCGAAGCGGCCCGACCTCAAGCTCGACGTCAAGATGGCCGGGTTCGAAGGCCGGCCGGTGTACTTCAGGATGTTCCCAGAGGTCGATCGGGATCCCGAATCCGGCAGATCCTGGATCGCCCTTCTGGTGGGCGAATTCAACTACCGCTGGGACCTCCTGCCGATGATCGCGGTGCTGGCGGCGCTCCCTCTCGCGCGCAACAACCTGCGCCGGGGACGCGGCGACCAGCGCAGCGCCCGGCGTTTGGCGGGCTTCGTCTTCTTGACGATCCTCGTCCTGTGGGTTCTGCGCGGCCCGCACCTGGCCGACCTCAGCGGCGAGGTCGCGATGGCCCGCCTGACCCTCGGCCGAGCGATGGTCAACGCCGCCCAGGTCTGGCTCTTCTACCTCGCCCTCGAGCCCTACGTTCGGCGTCTGTGGCCGCGAACGCTCATTTCCTGGACCCGGCTGCTCTCCGGGCGATTCCGCGATCCGCAGGTGGCCCGCAGCGGCCTTTACGGCGTGATCTTCGGGGCGATTTGGGCGCTGATCCTGCAGATCGATCGACTTCTGCCCTCCTGGCTCGGCCTGCCCTATCAGCCCAACGCGCTTCAGAGTCAGCCG
>JBCCLG010000702.1:0-3491 GCA_039027015.1 Acidobacteriota bacterium
ATGGCCGCCGAAACAGGAGTAGAAGATCGCCGGGCGGTGATCGCGCGCACGGTGCTGGCGGCCGCCGAGACCCTGCTCCAAACCACCGAGCTGGAGGCCGCCGGTATGCCGGTCTTCGAGGCCCTGCGCGATCTGATCGGCGTCCAGGACGCGCGGCTGTGGCTCTACGACCCGACCCAGCACGTGCTGCGCGACACCGCCTCGGCGGAGATCGAGATGAGCGCCGTCACCGGGGTGACCAGCTACGCCGCGCGCACCGCCCGGCCGGTTCTGGCCGAGGCCTTCGAGACCGACAGGCGCTACGACGCCGAGGTGGACGGCTCCGGCGGCCATCTGCTGGCGGTGCCGGTGGCGGGGCCGGAAGATCAGGTGCTCGGCGTGCTCGCCATGCGCCGCGAAAGCCCGGCCTTCGGCCCCGAGGATCTGGAGATCGGCCAGCGCCTCGCCAGTCACCTCGCGCCGATTTTGAGCCTCTACGCCCCGCAGGTGCTGGAGCACGCGCTCCAGACGGGCACCCAGGGCAGCGACGCGGAGCTTTTCAGGCGCGAGGCCCTCGAGGCCCAGGCGCGCGGTTTCAGCGAGCGCGGCCGCATTCTGCAGAACACCCGAGGCTGGACCGAGTGGACCTGGCGGCTGCTCCTTTCGGGATTCCTGGCCGCCCTTCTCTTCACGGTGATCGGCCGTATGCACGATTATGCCGCCGGCCCTGCGGTCGTGCGGATCGGCCAGCGCATCGACGTCACGGCGCCGGTGGGCGCGCCGGTCACCAGCGTCGAGGTGCGGGCTCTCCAGCAGGTGCGCGCCGGCGATCCCCTCGTGCGCCTGTTCGGCGCCCCCCAGGCTTCGCAGATCGCGAACCTCGAGGCCGAGTTCGAGCAGCGGCTGCGGCGGCGCCTGGCGCAGCCCGCCGACACGCTGATCGAGGCCTCGCTGATCGACGTGCGCACCCGGCTGGAGGAGGCCAAGGCGCGGCTCGACGAGCGCACGGTGCGCTCCCCCATCGACGGCGTGGTCGGCGACGTGCGCGTGCGCCCGGGCCAGCATCCGGTGATCGGCGAGGTTTTGATGTCGGTGGTCGCCGACTCCGAGAAGCGCACGGTGATCGGCCTCATGCCCGGCCACTTCAAGCCGCAGCTCGAGAGCGAGCAGCGCCTGCGCCTGACCCTCCAGGGCTATCCCGATCTGGCCCTCGAGCTGCGCGTCGAGCAGGTCGGGGAAGAGGTCATCGCGGCCGACGAGGCGCTGCAGGTGCTCGGGCGCACCATCGCGCCGGCGGTGCAGAGCTCCGGGCCCGTGGTGGTGGTCGAAGCGGGCCTCTCGGAAGCCTCGTTCAGCGACGGCCGCAACACCCTGGCCTTTAGCGACGGCATGCAGGGCACGGCGGAGATCCGCGTGCGCTCGAGGCCCCTTCTCTTCCACCTGATCCCCGGGCTCGACAGAGCCCTGCGCGGCCTGGAGGGCGCGGGCGATGAGTGATCACGAGCGCGGCGACGCGCCCGGGCCGTCGCTCGGCGACGACTCCGGCGGGCCGCGCGGCGGCGAGTCGCGCCCTCTGATCGAGAGATTTCCCGGCCTCGGCAAGCTCAAGCTCGGCGGCAAGCGGTCGATCCCCTACATCCGCCAGACCTCGAACGCCGACTGCGGCGCCGCCTGCCTGACGATGGTGCTCGCCTGGCACGGCAAGCACGTGGCGCTCGACGAGGTGCGCCAGGTGGCCGGCGTGGACCGCGACGGCAGCGACGCCTACAGCCTGCTGCGCGCCGGGCGCTACTACGGCCTGTCGGGCCGCGGCGTCAAAATCGAGCAGGTCGAGGATCTCGAGGCGCTGCCGAGCGGCGCCATACTGCACTGGCGCTTCCACCACTTCGTGGTTTTCGAGCGCCTGGTGGGAGACGACGTGCGGGTGCTCGATCCGGCCCTCGGCCGCCGCGCTATCCCCCGGGAGGAGTTTTCGCGCTCGTTCACCGGCATCGGCCTGACCCTCGAGCCGACCGAAGAGTTCTTGCCCGAGGAAAAGCGGGCCACGGGCATCTGGCGCTATTTGAGGCGGGTCTTCCAGAGCGGCGGCGAGCTGCCCAGGCTGGTGGCCGTGTCGGTCTTTCTCCAGCTTCTGGCCCTTGCGGTCCCGCTGCTCACCGGAACCCTGGTCGACCGCGTGGTGCCCCAGGGCGATGACCGCCTTCTCCTGCTGCTCGCCGCGGGCACGGCGGTGATCGCGGTCTACAGATTTTTCTGCTCGTTCCTGCGCTCCCACCTGCTGCTTCAGCTGCGCACCCGCCTCGACGCCGTGCTGACCCTCGAGTTTCTCGATCACATGGTGGCGCTCCCCTACTCTTTCGTCACCCAGCGCTCGACGGGCGATTTGGTGACGCGCATGAACAGCAACACGATGGTGCGCGAGATCCTCACCTCGAGCACCCTTTCGGCGCTGCTCGACGGCATCCTGGTCTCGCTCTACCTCGTGCTGCTCCTGCTCGTCAGCCCGACCCTCGGCGGCCTGGTGGTCCTGCTCGGCCTGCTGCGCGTGCTGATTTTCGTCGTCACCCGCGGCCGCTATCGCGATTTGATGACCGAGCAGCTGCAGGTGCAGGCCACGGCCCGCGGCTATCAGATGCAGATGCTCTCGGGCATCGAGACGCTCAAGGCCAGCGGCGCGGAGAACCGGGCGGTGGGCCACTGGTCCGATCTCTTCGTGGACGAGCTCAACGTCAACTTAGAGCAGGGCCGCCTGCAGGCCAAGATCGACGCCTCCCTCGACGTTTTGACCGCCATTTCGCCGCTCATCGTGCTTCTGGTCGGCGGTCATCTGGTGCTGGGCGGCAGCCTGACCCTCGGCACCATGCTGGCGATGAACGCCCTCGCCACCGGCTTCCTGCTGCCCCTCTCCACGCTGATGGCCACCGCCTTCGACATCCAGCGTCTGGCGAGCTATCTCGACCGCATCTCCGAGGTCTTCGAGACCGACAAGGAGCAGGATCTGCAGAAGGTCTCGCCGCCCGGTCAGCTCACCGGCCGGGTGCGCGTCGAGGAGGCGAGCTTTCGCTACGGCCCGCTCGCCCCGCTGGTGATCAAGGAGATGTCCCTCGAGATACGGGCCGGGGAATTCGTCGGCATCGTCGGCCGCTCGGGTTCCGGCAAGTCGACCCTCGCCAGCCTGCTCTTCGGCCTCTACCCGCCCACCGACGGCCGCGTCTACTACGACGACGCCGATATCCAGAGGCTCGACCTGCAGGCGGTCCGCCAGCAGATCGGCATCGTGACCCAGCAGACCTTTCTCTTCGGCGCGTCCGTGCGTCGCAACATCGCCCTCTCAGAGCCCGAGGCACCGCTCTCCCGGGTGATCGAGGCGGCGCGCAAGGCCGAGATTCACGCCGACATCTCGGCGATGCCGATGGGCTACACCACGGTTCTGGCCGACGGCGGCGCCTCCCTCTCGGGCGGTCAGCGCCAGCGCCTCGCCCTGGCGCGCGCGCTCTTCCATCGGCCGCGCA
>JBCCLG010000703.1:0-3485 GCA_039027015.1 Acidobacteriota bacterium
CTTCCAGCGCGCCGCCGCCGGCTCCGTGCGCTTCGATAACGTGGTCGCCGCCGCGCCGTGGACGGCGCCTTCGGTGGCCACCATCATGACCGGTCTGTGGCCGCCGGAGCACGGCTATGGCTATCAGGAGAAAGTCAGCCGCGATTTGCGTTTAACCCGCCTCACCCCCGAGGTCAGGACCCTCGCGGAGATGCTCGAGGCGCGCGGCTACGCGACCACCGCCCTGGTGGCCAACCCTGTGCTGGGCATCGGCAGCGGGCTGGAGCGCGGCTTCGAGCGCTTCGAGCTGCTCAGCGGACGCACCAGCAAGCTGCCGCTGCTCACCGTCGCCAACCGCCTAAAGCTGCTGCCGCGCGAGCTTTACCTGGACGCCGAAGGGGTGCGGCAGCGGCTCGAGAGCCACGTGGACGCGTTGGCCGAGGATCCGCGGCCCGATTTTCTGTGGCTGCACGTGATGGATCCCCACGCGCCGCTCATGCAGCATCCCGACCTGCCGGCAGAGCCCGGGATCGACCTGGTGGGGCCCGAGCTGACCTACCGTCGCGAGGTGCGCTACACCCTGGCCGAGCTGGCCCGCATGATCGATGTTCTGGAGGAGCACGGCCTGTGGCGGGACTCGGTCTTCGTGATGGTGGCCGATCACGGCGAGATGTTTGCGGCCGACGACCGCGGGCCGCTCATGCCCAACCGCACGAAGACCCACGGTCACGGCCATGCCCTGTTCAGCGAGCTGGTGCGAGTGCCGCTGCTGATCCGTCCCCCGGGCGGCCGGGAGGCCGAGCTGCGGAGCGCGGTGCTGGCTTCCCACGTGGACCTGCTGCGCACCCTGGAAGACCTGATGGGCGTCGACCTGCCGCTGCGCGAGCTCGACCGCTACAGCCTGGCGCCGCTGCTCGCCGCCGCGCCGTCGGCCTCGGCCGCAGGAGGCTCGACGGCCGGGGGCCCCGAACCGCCGCCGCCCCTCGCGCGCCCCTACGCCCTGATCGGCGCCAACCACAGCGGGCCGCAGCAGCGGGCCCTGCGTTCCTCGCGCCATAAGCTCATCGAGTACGAGGAAGATCGACTGCCGCCGCAGCTCTTCGACCTCGAGCTCGACCCCGCAGAGAGGCGCAACCTGATCGACCGCGATTCCCAGCGAGCGGAGGAGATGGAGGAGATTCTCGGCGTGGCCTGGGGTTCTCTCGATCGCATGGAGGGCGAGGCCGTGGAGCTGGACGCCGAGACCCGAGAGCAGCTGCGCGCCCTGGGCTACGTCGACTGAGGCTCAAGAGCCCCCGTCACGGCCTGGTCGCCGGGCGCCCCGTCGCCGCCGCGCTTTCGCTCGACGGACCTTCGCCGGCGGGGGCTCGATCGGGCTCCGGACAGCGGCTCAGCAGAAGGTGCGTCGGCGTCGACCATTCGGCGGTGAAGAAGCGCCCGTAGCCCTCCGTAGCTCCGAAATAGGCGGGCAGAAAGCGGCGGTCGGCGAGCAGATAGCAGGCTCCCAGGTCCTCGAGCTTGGCGTCTAGCGCGCGCGGGTCAGGCACCTTCTCGGCGACCCAGCGGTAGGCCATGGGCCCCCAGGCGTCGCCCAGCAGGCGCCCCTGGACATAGTGCCGGAGGCGGCTGGTGTAGAGCCCGAAGACCACCGCGTTCTCGCCCCGCCTTGCGTTGAGCCAGCGCACGCCGCCGTAGCCGTCGATGCGCTCCTCGAGCAGATCGTCCCGTGTCTGGGCGCTGAGGGGCAGGGGGCCGAGGCGGTGGATCTTGAGGGCGCAGTACAGAAGACCCGGCGCGATCCAGGCGACGGCGACCAGCCGCGCCGCCGCCGGCCGCCGAATCCACGCGCCCAGCCCCTCGAGGCCCTGGGCGATGGCGAGATTGAGCAGCGGCATCACCGGCAGGAGAAAGCGCATGTCGTGCTCGATGGTCAGCCAGAAAAGAGCGTAGAGGCCGGTGACGGTGAGAAGGCTGCGGACTCGCCGCGACTCCCGGCTCCGCCTGCGCACCACGAGGACGACGGGCACGGTGAGGGGCAGGAGCAGCATGTACCAGGGGGTTAGGGGCGCCACCGAGAAGAAATTTTCGCGTTCGAAAACGCCGCTCCAGGGGAGGCGGGCGAGCAGCGTGAGGCCTCCCGCCAGCCGCTCCAGCTGCGGCGGCCCGCCGCCCGATCCTCCGGCGCTCTCGACCGAGGCGGCGCCGGGGCCCGCGCTGCCGCTGGCTGCGGCGCCCGAGTCGCCGAAGACCACCCGATCGTGGCGCGTCGTCCACTCGCTCTCGCCGAAGAGCGGGGCGTAGAAGGGGAAGACCGGGTTTCCGGTATGCCACGCGATGCGCGTATACCAGGGGCCGAAGGCGAAGATCGCCGCCAGGCTGAAGATCGCCGCCTGACGCACGCTTCTGTGGGGCAGCTGCCGCTTGACGCACATCACCCCCAGCGCGGCGCAGAAAAAGAGGCCGAGGTATTTGACCCCCGCCGCCAGGCCGGCGAGAAGACCGGCGAGGATCAGCCATCGGCTGCGCCGCGCGCCGGGGAGCTCGGCTTCGAGCGCGTCGAAGCGCTGGTAGCAGTAAAAGGCGGCGACCGTGAAGAGAGTGAGCTGCACGTCGACGTAGGCCAGCGTCCCCAGCCACACCGCCAGGGGCGTTCCGAGCCACAGCGCCGCCGCCCATGCGCCGACCCTCGGGCTCAGCAGCGCCTGGCCCCACCGGGCGAGCAGGGCCGCCGTGGTCAGCAGGCTGATCGTTTGGGTCAGCTTGGCGGCGATCCCCGCGCCGCCGCCCGCGGCGCTGCCGCCGGCGAGGGTGGTGGCCAGGAGAAAAAGCGTCTCGGTGACCTGGGGGAAAACCGGATAGCGCAGATGCTCCACGAAGATCGGCCGCCCGGCCTCGAGAAAGGAGCGCACGTAGGGAAGGTGGTAGGCGGTGGCGTCCCAGCCCATGGGCGGATAGAGCGCCCAGACCAGGAGCGGCAGGGCGATCCATCCCCGGCGCCGCAGCGCCCCGGCGAAGAGGCGCACGCTCCGGACGGCCCGCCCGCGGCGGCCGGCGGCGACGGCGGTCGCCGCCAGGGCGACGAGCAGAACGGCGGGCCGGAATCCGCCCAGAAGGCCGATGGCAAAAGCGCCCTGGGCCAGGATTCCCAGTCCCAAGGCCACGGCCAGGGCGGCCTCCTCGCCGTCGTCGAGGCCGGCGCGGCGCAGGGCGGCGCCGCCGATCAGGTGGGCGCACAGGGCGAGGGCGGCCGCGGCGCCCAGGTCGAGGACGATCACGAGTCGCCGCGCGACATGGCCTGCAGCTGGGCGATCAGCTCGGCGGCGCGCATCGACGCGGTCTCGACCTCGCGCAGGTCGCGGGCGATCTGGGGAGGAAGATCCGGCGCATCGAGGGCCAGCCCGACGTTTCCGACGACGGCGCTCAGCAGGTTGTTGAGATCGTGCCCGGCCTTGCGGGTCCGCCTCCGGAAGGTGCCTTCACCCACCGGGTCTAGGGAGAGAAACCAC
>JBCCLG010000704.1:0-3480 GCA_039027015.1 Acidobacteriota bacterium
CGGAATAGACCGCGGCTACCTCCAGCTTTGGCAGAACGACGGTACGGGTCAGTTCACCAACGTCAGTGCCGAAACCGGGCTGCTCGACGCCGGCGCGGGCTGGTGGATGGGTCTCAGCTTCGGTGACGTGAACGGCGACGGCCGACTCGACTTCTTCGGCTCGAACTTCGGCGACTACGGCATCACGCTCATTTCGCCGATCGACCCTGTCTACGCCGACTTCTTCAACTACGACCTCGGGCGAGGCACGTCGCGCTGGCTGCTCGGGCAGGAGGACGGGACTTTCCTCGACCCCGGGGTGGGAAATTTGATGGCGACCCCCTTCGGCTGGGGGACCTCGATGGTGGATTACGACAACGACGCCGATACCGACATCATCTTTCACGGCGGTCTTAACCCCGGAACCATCGTGCAAACCGCGCCGGGGGTCATGCTCCGCAACCAGGGGCTTGGAGAGTTCGAGCGCGATGAAGTGGCCCTCGCCGCGTCCACGGACCACGAGCGCCGGGCGGTGCAGGGAATGGCCGTGGGGGATCTCGACGACAACGGCTTTGCCGACATCGTCTCCGTCTCAAACTTCGACATTCCCGCCGACGCCCCTCTGGCGCGCTACAACGCGGATTGGGGATCCCCCTTCGACTTCGGCGGCTATCTCCAGTGGTTCCTGCCCAGCCCGGATCCGACGGTCCTGCCCTTCAGCGGAATCCTGCTGGAGAACGGCACGCTCTCCGTGGAGCTATCGAGCGCCGACAACTCGAACCGCTGGGCCAAGATCCGCCTGCGCGGCACCGCCGACCTCAGCGGCCGGGCGAATCGAGACGGCATCGGTGCGGTGGTGACCTTCACGACCCGCGACGGCAAGACCACCGCTCGCCCGGTTCTCGGCGGGGCGAGCTACGCCTCCCAGGATAGCCTCGAGCTGGGCTTCGGTCTCGGCGATCAGCGGCGCGGCACGGTCGACGTGCTGTGGCCGGGGGGCACCCGCAACCGCGTCTATTGGGTCCGCCACGGCGAGCGTCTGGAAATTCCGGAGATCGCCTGCAGCTACGACGACAACTGGTCCTCACCGTTCGCCTATTTAGGCTGCGTGCTCAACAGCCTGAGCGAGCTGCGCCAGGCCGGAGTGATCGATCACCGCAAATCCAAGCGGCTTCTGGCCAGCGCCTTTCGCGCCTATATCGACGCCCAGCGGGGGCTCTAGGCGGCTGACCGAATAGTCAGGTGCTAGAGGCCAGGCGACGGGCGGGATGCCGGTATGAGAGCCGGCTCCCGCCTTCGGCGTCGCCCGGATTCAGACCGAGGCCTGCGGCTCGTTGAAGGAGGTCGCCATGGCCGTGGCGCCCGAGGCCAGATCCGCGGCGCAGCGCTCCCAATTCCGAGGCTCGATACCGAGCTCCTCGAGCGCGGAGGTCGTGAACGACAGCTGATCTTCCTGGATCAGGCGGAAGACCTCGGCCACGTGCTGCACGGAATTTTCCGGCACGCCCATCTGCCGCATTTCCTGCATCATGGGCTCCGGCGGGACGTTCATATAGCCGACGGGCTTGCCGAACACCCGCGAGAAGCGCTCTGCCAGCGCTGCCATATCGAGACTCTCGGGTCCGGTGAGCCTGTAGGTATTGCCGTCATGCCCGTCCTGGGTCAGCGCAACCCAGGCGGCCCGGGCCACGTCGCGCACGTCGACCATGGCGCAGCGGCCGTCGCCGGCCGGGCAAAGGAGAGCGCCGTTGGCCTGAATCGCCGGCGCCACCATCCAGAAAAAGGTCTGCATGAAGCCGTTGGGCTGCAGGATCGTGTAGCGCAGGCCAGAGGCCTTGAGGTGCTGCTCGACAGCGGCGTGCATCCGCAGATTGGGGCTGGCCGCCGCGGGGTCGGCGAGAAGGGCCGAGACCTTGACGATTTTCTCGACCCCGGCTTTTCTCGCGGCGTCGATAAAGCGAATTTCTCGGGCTTCGAGATCTCCGTCCGGCGTGCACACCAAAAAGGCGCTGCGAACGTTTTCGAGGGCCTTCTCGAGGCTCTCGGGATCGTCGAAGTCGCCGAGAACGGCGCGAATCCCGCGCCGCTCAAAGTCCTGCTGTGCCTCGACGCGGCGGGTCATGCAAAGGGCTTCATGTCCCGATTCGGACAGCAGCCGAGAGAGCTCGCCACCGGTATTTCCGGTGGAGCCTGTAATGAGGATCATAAGAAAAACTCCTGAAAGCCGGAAGCCGCGGCACCAGCAGCTTCGATTGATAGAGCGGAAGCGGTATTAGACACCATGCCCCTCGTCGTGGCAAACTCAGAAAGAAGAGAGTATAAGTTAGAAGATTCGAGACGTCCTATGGCCGGAGGCCCCGTGTCCGGCCTGACTTGAGTCAGTGATCGATTCATGCTGTGCCGGCAGATTGAAGACAAACGTCCGATTGCGAGGGGGCCCGACCGTCCAAGGGCCTCAAAACTCGCGGGCAGGCGCCTTCTGACAGGCCGGACTTCCCATTCCGTTAGAACTCCGTACCGTTAGGAGATTCCATGCTCAGGAGAGTTTTGCCCTCGATGAAGTTCACCTCAGTGCCTTTGGCGTCGATCTCCATGGCCGCGCTTTTGGCCGCGTGCCTGCTCGTTCCGTCCGCTGTTGCAGATGAAAACACCTGGAAAGACAAATTCGAATTCCACGGATTTCTCACCCAGGCGTACGCCACCGCCGATTTTTCAGGCCCCGTGCCGACGCCGGCCGAAATCATCCTCGGCATTCCCGAGGACGGCACTACCAGCTATCGGTTCCTGGCGCTCCAGTTTCGCTACCAGATCTCCTCCAAGGACCTCGTGGTGGTGCAGCTCAGCAGCCGCAGCCTAGGCAACAGCCCCATCGGCGACATCGAGGATGAGATCGAGCTCGACTGGGCCTTCTACGAGCGTCGCCTCGCCGACGACACGGCGCTCAAGGTCGGCCGCATTCAGATTCCCCTCGGCATCTTTAACGAGACCCGGGACGTTGGAACGGTCCTGCCTTTTTACCGTCCGCCCTTTAGCTTCTACCGCGAGGGTAGCTTCACCAGCGAAACCGTCGACGGCCTCTTGCTGCACCACACCTTTCTCTCCGCGACCGACTTCCCGATCGACGTCGACGCGTACTATGGCGAGTTTGAGCTGATCGAGCAGGCCGTCCTGGTGCCCGACGATCCGCCGTCGATCGCCAAGGCGGAGGACGTGCACGGCATTCAGCTGTGGTTCAACACGCCCTGGCTGGACGGCGTGCGCTTCGGCGCCGGCGCCCAGCGCCGCGACATTACCGGCGGCCAGGAGGGGATCTTCCGGCCGGTCGGCGGCACCACGCAATTCGACGACTGGTATCTCTCCCTCGAGGTACCCGCGTCGCGCTTCATCTTCCGCGCGGAGTACCGGGAAAATTCGGCCTTCCTCGATTCGCCGTTTTTCTTCCTCGAGGCCGACAACGCCAACATCCTTCTCTATCTCCCGGCGGGGGTGTACATCACCGAG
>JBCCLG010000705.1:0-3479 GCA_039027015.1 Acidobacteriota bacterium
AAGAAATTGTCGGGGATTCAATAGGGTGATTGGGGATTCATATTCGTTTCGTGAAGGTCGCGAGCATATCGAGGCTCAGGGCCCGTCACAACCGCGCAAGCTCCCGGATTCAAAGGCATTTCGCCCGTTCACTCGGCCGCTGCGTCGACCCGGCTCGAACCGATCACCACCGAGTTGAGGCCGTGCTCCTCCTGAAGCTTCGCCAGCTCCGCGAGCTCTCCGGAGACGATCTCCTCATAGCGCGCGCCCGCGGCCTCGACCCGCTGTGCGAGCAGCGCCGCGACCTCGAGCTGGCTGGCGGTGGGCGGCGCGTCCGAGCGGGCGACGCGCCCGGCCAAATAGCCGATCCGCGCCCACAGCAGCCGGCGCCAGCGCAGGCTGTCCTGCCTCGCTCCGGAGAGCCGCAGGTCGAAGAATCGCCCCTCGAGCCCCTCCAGGGCCGCCGTGGCGGAGCGGGCCGCCTCGAGCGTTTCCCGGCGTCCCCGTCGCGATCCGGGCAGCGACTCGAGACGCTTTTCAAAAGCCTCGAGATCTTTCCGCAGCCACTCGATCTCGTCGATCAGGCGGGCCGACCGCTCGGCCAGCTGCCGAAGATCGAGCAGCGTCCGATGCCGGGCCTCAAGCCCTCGGAGGGTCGCCGCGCCGTCGGGATCCGGCCTGAGCTCGAGGGGCTGCTCGAGGCTCGCCAGGGCAGTCGGCGCCGCCTCGTCGCCTTCGGCCTCCTCCGGCTGCCGGCTGACGGTCAGGCGCACGCTGTAGGTGCCCGGCAGGGCCATCACGCGCACCGGGCCGCCGTCCGTCAAGGGACGCCAGCCCTCGGGCGGCAGCGCCTGATCGGGGCGCTCCTGGGGCCGCGTGCGCAGCCGCGGCTCGTGGCTAGCCTCGCCGTAGAGGTCCCACCACAGCCTGTGAAATCCTGGCGCGACGCCGCCCTCGAGGGTCCTCACCGTCTCCCCGGCTGCGTCCAAAATCTCGACGGCGGCTTTCGTCACCCCTGCGGGCAGCCAGTAGCTCAGCGGCGCCCCCGACTCCGGATTGCTCCCCGCGGCGGGATCCCCGGGCTGGGACATGGCCGGCGGGCGCGCGCGCAGGCGGAAGGTAGGCCGCGGCGCAAAGAGCGTCGGCTCCGCAGCGTCGGCGCCGGGCCGCAGGTGGTGATCGCCCAGCTGACGCAGGGGCGTTATGTCGTCGATCACCCAGAAGCCGCGGCCGTAAGTGGCCAGCACCAGGTCGGCGAAGTCCTGCTGGAAGGTGATCCAGTAAACCGGAACGGGAGGTAGACCGTTGTCGAACCGCCGCCAGCTCCGCCCGTCGTCGAAGGAGAGGAAAAGCCCGCCCTCCGTGCCGGCGTAGAGCAGGCCCGGGCGCACCGGATCCTCGGCGATGCGGTGCACGTAGGAGAAGACTCCCTGATCGAGCCCGTCCGAGATTCGCCGCCAGCTCGCGCCCCGATCCTCGCTGCGAAAAACGTGCGCCGCGAAATCGCCCTGGCGGTGTCCGTCGATCGAGAGGTAGACGACCTCCGGCCGATGGCGTGACGGCTCGAGGCTGGTCACCGTGCCGAGAGCAGGGGCTCCCTCGAGGCCGGCTGAAACGTCGATCCAGGTGACTCCGCCGTCGGGGCTGGTGTGCACCCGGCCGTCGTTGCTCCCCGTCCACAGCCGGCCCGGCTCGAGGGGCGACTCGGCGATCGCGTAGAGTGACGGCCCCACGGTCGGGCCGGCGTCATCGAGGGTCAGCCCGCCGGTGCGTCGCATGAGCTCGGGGTCGCCCGAGGTCAGATCGTCGCTCAGCCGACGCCAGGTTTGACCCTCGTCGTCGGTGGCGTGCAGCACGTGACTGCCGGCGTAAAGGCGCCCCTCGGCATGGGGCGAGAAGACGATGGGGAACGACCAGGTGAAGCGATACTTCAACTCCGAGGCGGGCCACGACTCGATGGCCTCCGGCCACACGCTGACGTCGCGCACCTGGCCGGTGCGGGCGTCGTAGCGCTCCAGGATGCCGTCGTAGCAGGTGGACCACACGATTTCGGAATCCCGAGGATCGGGCAGTGACCACCCGACCTCGCAGCCGCCCACCGAACGCCACGCGCCGAGGGGGATCCCGCCCGCGGCTAGAGTTTGAGAAGGCCCCCTCATGGCGGCGCCGTCCTGCCGATTGCCGTAGACCCTATAGGGCACCTCGTCGTCCACGGCTACCCGGTACATCTGGGCAATGGGCAGCTGCGGACGAAACCAGCTGCGCCCGCCGTCGCTCGACAGCGAGACGCCGCCGTCGTGCCCGACGATCCAGCGGCTCGGGTTCTGAGGGTCGATCCACATATCGTGGTGGTCGTAGCCCGAGGGAACGGATTCGGTGGTCACGCCGCCGTCTTTGGACAGGCCGTGCGACACCGACATGAAGTGCACCTCGTCCGCGTCCTGGGGCGAGGGCAGAAGGCGCGTGTAGTAGAGCGGCCTTTGATGCAGGCTGTTGTCGGCGTTGACCATGCGCCAGGAGTCGCCGCCGTCATCCGAGCGCCAGAGAGTTCCTGCGTAGGGATCCGAGGGCACCTTCAGGCCGCTCTCGCCGATGAATTCGCGATTGGAGTTGGTCTCGATCAGGGCGTAGACGCGGCTTGAGTCGGCCGCCGAAACCCCCAGACCGATCTTGCCCCAGGGGGGCACCGGCAGGCCGCGGCCCTGGAGCTGCTTCCAGGTCTCGCCGCCGTCGACGCTGCGCCATAGGCTCGAGCCGGGTCCACCGCTCGTGCGGCCGAAACCGTTCATCTCGAATTGCCACAGGCCGGCGAAGAGCACCCGCGGGTTGTGAGGATCGATCACGACGTCAGCCGCGCCGGTCTTCTCGTCCACGTGAAGCACCCGCCGCCAAGACTCGCCGCCGTCGACGGTCTTATAAACGCCCCGCTCCGGCGACGGCCCGTAGCCGTGGCCGAGGGCCGCAGCCCACACCACCTGAGGGTCCTCCGGATGCACGGCGAGGCGACCGATGCGGCCGCTCAACGGCAGGCCGCGGTTCTCCCAGCTTTCGCCGCCGTCGGTCGATCGGTAGATGCCGTCGCCCATGGAGACGTTGGAGCGGATAAACGGCTCGCCGGTGCTGGCCCACACCACGTTGGGATCCGACGGAGACACCGCCAGGCTGCCGATCGAAAAAGCGGGGGTGTCGTCGAAAGTCGGGCGCCACGAGTGTCCGCCGTCGCTGCTCTTGAAAACGCCCCCGGAGGCCGCGCCGGCGAAATAAGTGTTGGGGTCTCCAGCAACGCCGACGACCGCCGAAACCCGGTTGCCCAGGGGCCCGATATGGCGGGCGCTGACCGCGGCGCCGAGGCTCGCGATCCACGGATCGCCGGTCCCTGAATCTTCCCCTGAAGCGGCCGCGCCGGAAGCGCCGGCGAGCGCCGGCGCCGTGCCGGGAGATGCGAGGCACCAGCAGGCCGCCAAGGCCGCCAGAAGCGCGCGTGCCCCCTTCTGCCGAGG
>JBCCLG010000706.1:0-3476 GCA_039027015.1 Acidobacteriota bacterium
GCCCCCACCCCCTTGGGTTCGCCCCCGGCGCCCCCCGCCCCCCCGCCTTTATCCCCCCTGCCCCCCCCAACGCCCCGGGGGGGTGGGGGGGCCGGGGCTCGCCCCGGGATTTCAGGCCCCGTCGAGCCGGTCTTCCGAGTCCTCTGCGGCCTCTTTAGAGAGTGAAGGGCACCTCACCCGAGGGGAACCCCGTCTGGCCGAAATTAGAGTCACGCACGACGAAGGTGTAGGGTTCGAGGCTTCCAGGACCCTGCAAAGCTTCGTTCCCCAGGTGCCCGTTCCCGTCATTCGCGAGGTTCTCGTAATTCGCGCCGTTCTGCGCGGCGGGCGCCGGCGCCGCCTCCGGAGCGGCGTCCGGCAGGCCTTGCTCGAAGGCGTCGCCGATCTTCGCCTCCTCTTCGAGGGCCTCCTCCGGCGCGGCCGCGAGGGAGCCTGCGGCCTCCTCGCCCGCCTGGACGACCGGCTCCTGCTCGATCCAGCCCGCGTCCGCGGCCTCGGCTAAGCCCCCGGCGTTGCCGTTGGCCGCGGCCTCGAGACCGCCGGCCTCGCCGAGCTCGGCGCCGGCCTCCCCCGCGGCGGCGAGCTCTCCCAAGCCGCCGATCACGAGTCCCGTGGCGGCGCCGACCCCTTCGCTGATGCCCCAGCCCTTCCAGCTGAAATTGTTGAAGTGGGTGGCCGAATAGTTCATGCCGCCCAGGCCGGCGCCGATCAGCGAATTTCCCACCAGCGGGGCCAGGGCTCCCCCGCTGAGGGCGTCGACCGCGACGCCCAGCGCCACTTCCGCGGCGCCCAGAACCAGGCTGCCCAAAGCGGCCGCGTGCCGCGAGATCCAGTGGCCGATCTTCGAGAAGATGCTGTGGCCGGTGGGATCGGTGAAGAGCAGCGGATTGTTGGCCACGTACGCGTAGCGGTTGAAGGCGGCGAATTGATGCAGGCCGCCGCCCAGCCGGGAGTCGGGCGTAATGAAGCGTCCGAGAGACGGGTCGTAGTAGCGCGCCCGATCGTAGAGCAGGCCGGTGGAGCGGTCGCGCTCCATGCCGGCGAAGCCCCGCCGAACCCGAGCCACGCCCTCCTGGCGCCAGATTTCCCCAAAGGGCGTGTAGTCGATCCTGGCCGTGCGCCGACCCGCGGCGTCAAAAACCATGCGGACGCTGCCCAGGTGATCGGTGAGAACGTATTGGTCGCCGTCCGCCGGATAGCCCTCCAGGTCGACGGCTGCGCCCCGGCTCACCGTGGCAAAGCCGCCGCGCGGCGCCCGCAGGTAGCGCGTGGTTTGGGTTCCTCCGGAGTGCACCGTCTGCTCGAAGTCGCGGCTCACGTAGAAAGTCTCAACGCCGGCCTCCTTTTTGTAGAGGCGCCTGCCGAGGTGGTCGTAGAGGAAGCTGGCGAGGATCCTCTCTCCGCCGGCGTCTTCCCGGCGCACTTCCGAGAGGCGCTCGCGCGCCCCGTAGGACAGCCGATCCAGGCCCGCTTCCGTGAGCCGAGTCAGGGTCTTGCCGGCGGGCCCGTAGGTCGCCTCGAAGGCGACCTCGGAACCCCGCAGGCCCTGCACCAGCCGGCCTCCCTCGTAGCGGAAGTCGACCTCGTTTTTAGACAGCACGTCGCCGTTCTGGCCGTAGGTGAAGGATTCGGCGGCATAGCCACCCCGGGCCGAGCTCAGCTGCTCCACGGAGTCGTAGGCGAAGCTCTCCCCGCCCGCGGGGTCGAGGGCGTCGGTGATGCCGTCCACCCAATAGCCGGCCGAGCGGTGGAGGGTGTGCCACTGGCTCAAGCCCTCGAGGTCCGTGAAGACGCGCCGCTGCCGGAGGGCTCCGCCGTCGGTATAGGCCAGCTCGAAGTCGAGGGGCCCGAGATCCGCCGCCGTGGGCTTCGAGCTCGGCAGGTAGCCCGAGACGTCCAGCATCCGGCGCCTCATGCCGTCGACCTCGGTGAAGTCGAGAGCCGCGAGATCGCCGAACTCCCCGAGGGTGCGCTCGAGAACCGAGCCATCCGGCAACGTCGAGCGCAGCGCCCTGCCGCGAGGATCGCGCTCGTGGCGGGTGAACCAGGTGCGCCCCAGAATCCGAGTCTCGGTCTCCCGCAGCCTGCCGTAGGGACCGTAGGCGTATTGGAAGCCGTAGGACGCGCTGCTGACGACCGAGCTGACCCGGCCCAGCGCTCCCCGGCCCGCGTCGTCGTAGCCGTAGTCGATCGTCTCCAGCCCGCCGCCGGACCTGGAGATCTCCCGAGTCAGCCGGCCCAGACCGTCATAGGAGTAGGTCTCGATCGACTGGCCGCCGTTTCGAACCCTGCTCTCGAGCCTGCCGCCGCCGTTATAGAGCAGCTGCACCGTGCCGCGATCGGGATCGGTCTGGCGTGTCGGACGGCCCAGGGAGTCGTAGACGGTATGCAGCAAATCTCCCCGATCGGAGCTCGCCACCCGCTCCAGGCGACCGAGCGGGTCGTAGCGGAAATCCATCTTCTGGCCGTTGTCGTGGGCGAAGCTGCGAACCCTGTTGTGGCCGGCCACGTTGAGGTACTCCAGGTGCTGCTCGCTCTCGTGGGGAGTGCCTTCTCCGACCACGGTGACGGCGTGGGCCGGCGCCCAATAGGTGTTGCGGGTCACCAAACCGTCGGCGTCGACCGCTCGGGTCAGCCGCCCCATGCTGTCGAACTCAAAGGTCTCGAGCACGGGCGAGTCCCCGGGAACGTAAGGCCGCGAGCGCGACGTCAGCCGATGGTTGGAGGCGTAGGAGCGGCTGCGCAGCCGCCGGCCTCCCTCGGCCCCCACGTGCACGTTGAGAATCGGCCTTCTCAAGCTGTCTAGATGCTCCTGCCCAATCGACCATCGATCGCCGTCCCAGCTCTCGCGCCGGTGGGTCTCGCGGACCGTGAGGCCCGCCTCGTGGCGCCAGCTGCGGATCAGGAGCGCCTTCTCCTCGCCCGTCTCGGGGTGGGGTCCGCTCACCCGCTCGAGCCGCCCGAAGCCGTCGTACTCCGCGAGGCGGAAGGTCCCGTTGGCGTCGATCCTGGAAGTTTCGGCGCCAAAGCGCGGATCGTGCCCGTAACGGCTGACGAGCACCGGACGGCCGGGCCCCGCCTGGGAGCTGACCGAGATCGGAAAGGTCCGGTGCACCGGGTCATAGGCCAGGTCCTGGGCCTCTCCCTCGGGAGCGACGCGGCGGATGAGATTGCCGAAGAGATCGTAGGCGAATCGCGTTCTGAGGAAGGAGCCTCGGCTGCTGTCCCAGCGAGCCACCTCGACCGCGTGGAGGGAGTCGGGGTCATAAACCCACTCCGTTTGCGTCAAGACCTCGCCGCCCTCAGCGTCTCGGCTCTTCGTCACCCGGGTTGTGAACCCAAAACGGTTTCGGCCCGGGTCGCTGAAAAACTGCCGGTGAGTGAAGAGCTCGAAGCTCACGCTCGGGGTGCTGCTGAGGGTTCGCTCAAAGACCGCGTTGCCGTAGGCGTCATACTCCAGGAAGCGCCGGGTCGCC
>JBCCLG010000707.1:0-3471 GCA_039027015.1 Acidobacteriota bacterium
GATTCGCCTCATGGCGCGGGCCGCCACGGCGAAAAAGTGCTTCCGGTCGTGGGTCGCGAGCTTCGCCGAGCGCGCCAGCCGCAAATAGGCCTCGTGCACCAGGTCCGACGGCTGCATGCTGTGCTCCACGCGCTCGGAGGACAGCGCCTTGGAGGCCATGGACCTGAGATCTTTGTAGACCACGGGCAGCAGCAGGTCGAAGGCTCCCTCGTCGCCGGCCTGCATGCGATCGAGGAGGGTGGTGATCTCCAGGGGTTTGGAGGAATCGGACTGGAGTGCGGAATCGGACGACATACAGGGTGCGGCGCGAGTCGAGGGCTCAAGTCTCTCGAGGCGGAGGCTGGAGCTCGCGGCTTCGAGGGATGGACGGAGCGCGAAGAGGCGCTTCCGACTGAGGATGGTTCAGAGCGAGAAGCTAACACAGCGCTCCGAGCCGGAGGCGTGACTTCCCCGCCGCGCTCCGCTTAGAGGACGCCGTTTTCCCGCAGCGACTTCTCGAAGGCCTCCGCCACCTTGAAGGCGCCGGCGCGATTGGGGTGAATCTCATCGCTCCAGTCGTCCGCCGTCAAAAGCCCCCGTGTTTCGACCCGCACCAGGCGCTCGAAGCCCCGGGACTCCGAGGCCACCGCATCGACCGCGGCCGCAAAGCTATCGATCAAGAGCCTGGCGATCGGACGGTAAAGCTGCTCGGGAATCCGCCGCCGCTCGAAGAAAGGCAGCATCCAGGGACCCGCCACGCCGGCCCCAAGGAGCCGCACGGGCCTGTCGGACGGCACCACGTAGTCGTAGGAGTTGACGAAGACCTTGGCTTCAATCCCCGCATCGCTCACCAGGTCGAGAAGCTCCCGGTAGCAGTCCTGAATCTGCCGCAGCCGGCGCCCGAAACGCGAGAAGGCGATGAGATCGCGCGCCGACATTCCGGGTTCGAAGGGGCGCAGGAGCGAGAGCAGATCCGGTCCGATGATGTCGTTCCCGCCCCCCGAGAAGAGCACCGCGTCAAGGGGCCAGCGCTCCAAGTCCTGACGCAGCAGCGAGCGCTGGCCGCCGGAGAGCATCGAGACGATCTCGTCGCCGTTCTTTTCTCGGCGCAAAAGCGCCCAGGCGCGCTGCTCGCCGTCTCGGTCGTTGGGGTTATCGAGACGGCCGATCACGTCGGCGAAGGAAAACCACGAGTCGCCCTCGCTCAGCACCACCGGCCAGTCGCGGTGGGCGCGCTGGGCTCTCTTGAAATCGCGAATCAGGTGACGACGGTACATGGTTCGGGTCTACGGCGTGCCCAGCAGAACAGTTCGTTTCTTGTGGACGACGCGCCCCTCGGCCACGTCGAGCATCCACGCGGCGACGTCCGAGCGGCGGACCCTCGAAAGCAGTCCATAGCGCTCGACGGGGCCCGCGCGGCCGGTGGTCGAGCCGCCCGCGAGGGTCACCGGCCGCACCGTCAGCCAGCGGGGATCGTCGCCGGGCACGCGAGACTCGGCGGCGGCGAGGTCGGCGTAGGCTGTCGCCACGTGACCGGCCTGAATCATCGTGCGGATAACGGGCGCGGCCTGCCCGTAGCTCTCCGCCACGCCCCCGGCGCTGATCCACAGCACCCGCCGCACCTTAGACTCCGCCACCGCCGCCACCAGGTGATCGGTGAAGGTCTGGACGAGATCGGGGGGCGAGAGCAGCTTCGACCACGGGAGAAGAGACGCTCGGCGCAGGCCCAGGCACGAGATCACGATCTGATGCTCGGCCACCAGGCCGGCCACAAAGTCCGGATCGAGCGCCGATCCGGTCGCGACGGCCGCGCCTTCGGGCAGCCCGCCGGCGGAGGCCGGACGCACCGCCGCCGTCACCTCGTGGCCGCGCTCGAGCGCGTTCTTGACCACCCAACCGCCGCATCCGCCCGAAGCTCCGAAGACCACAGTGCGCATAGGCGCATCATAGTCGCTCGGGCGGCCGGCGCAGGCCGTTTCAGGCGAGGGGCAGGGCGAACGAGAAGGATGCGCCCGAGCCGAGGCTCGAGTCAAGCCACATGGTGCCCTGATGCAGGCTGATGATCTTGAGGCAGGCGGTGAGGCCGATGCCCGTACCCTCGTAGTCGTTTCTCGCGTGGAGCCGGCGGAACATGCCGAAGATCTTCTCGTGATCCTCAGGCGCGATGCCGATGCCGCGGTCCCGCACCTCGGCCACGCAATACTTTTCACCGGGCTCGAGATCCCCCGGGAGATCGGACCCCGGACGGGTGGTGAAGGACACAGAAATGTTCGGAATCTCTCCCTCGACGAACTTCAGGCTGTTGGAAATCAGGTTCTGAAAAACCAGGGTGATCTGCTCGAAGTCCCCGGTGATCGGCACCGCCTCGGTCGGCAGCTGAAGGCGAGCGTCGCTTTCCTCGAGCTGCACGTAGAGAGCGTCCACCGCCGTGCCCAGGGCCTCGGCCACGTCGAAAGTCGTGGCGCTGTGGCGGGGCGACTCCAGCTGGCTGTACTCGAGGATGCTGAGGACCATCTCCTGCAGCCTTTCGGCGCCGCTGACGGCGAAATCGATGTAGGTCCTCGCGTTGTCATCCAGCTGAGGCGCGTACTCCTCCCTGAGCAGGCTCAGAAAAGAGGAGATGCCTCGCAGGGGCTCGCGCAGATCGTGCGATACGATGAAGGCGTAGTTTTCGAGCTCGACATTGCTTTTCTCGAGCTGACGGTTGGCCCTCTCGAGCCGCTCGGTGAGATCTCGCTCGGCCCGCTCCGCGGCGATGCGCTGCCGAATATCGAGAATCGAGATCTGCGCGTGGGCCGAGTCTTCGATGGGCACCGCGCCGAGCGTCACCTCGACGGGCACCCTTTCGCCGAGCCGATCTCTGCAGCTCGTCTCGAGAGAGATCGGCACCGCCTCTTGCTCCGGCCCCTCGCTCTCGCGACACAGGTGGTCGGTCTCGTAGCGCAGCCGAGCGAAGTCTTCCGGGAAGATCTCTTCGACCCCGAGCCCCTCGAGGACTTCGGGCGTGTAGCCCAGAAGCGATCTTGCGGGCAGGTTGCTCATCCGGACCCTGCCCTGCCCGTCGACCACCAGCAGACCGTTGGGCGTGGCGTCGAGAACGCTCTGAAGGAAGCGGATCTGCTGCCGCGCGAGAGCCTCCGCGCGCTTGTGCTCGGTGATGTTGACGTGCGCTCCGAGCATGCGGACGGGCTTGCCGATGGAGTCGCGAATCGCCAGTCCACGGCAGCGGATCCACACGGTCTCGCCCGCGCTGTCCCGATAGCGGACCACCTGATCATAGGGATGCTCGGGATCG
Organism: Acidobacteriota bacterium; assembly: GCA_039027015.1. Lineage (GTDB taxonomy): Bacteria > Acidobacteriota > Thermoanaerobaculia > Multivoradales > J023 > JAUIJL01. The sequence goes on from JBCCLG010000707.1 coordinate 3,275, forward strand.
GCGCAGTGCGCCTCAAAATTGGCCTGGGCAAGTCTGAGGTCTTCGGGAAAAATCAAATCCTTCCACGAGGAGGCGAGGTGAGGTCGGCTGTCGGGGTCAAACCCTAGGGTCTGCCAGAACCGATCGCTCATCCACTCGTGCTCTGGATTCTCGAGATCCCAATACCAGAGGCCGTCTAGGGAGCTGGCCTCGAGGAA